>JAEDNG010000079.1 GCA_016302625.1 Clostridiaceae bacterium | reverse complement strand
CGCGCTTAAAAGAAACCTCGCCGAGCTTTTCACGAAAGCCGCCGCAAATTCTTTGAAAGGTCTCGTCCGACATATTGTCAGCCGTTGTAATTATTACTGTTTTCATAAGTTCACCATGAATTTCGCGCCGATTATTTCGCGTTATACTGAGCAAAAAACGAATCGGCAATACGCATATTGTCCCCGTCGGTGACCTCGCGGGAGAGTATCTGCCTTGAAATATCGAATGCAAGGTCGGCAACGTCGCCTTTCACCGAAGCAATCTGTGCGTCATGCTCACGCTTTGCGTTTTCCCTTGCCTTTGCCTCAATTTCCGCAGCGTTTTTCTTTGCGTCAGCCAAAATTCTGTCGGCGCTTTCCTTTGCTGTATGCTCCGCCTCATGTATTATTTTTGTGCTTTCCTCTCGGCTCTGCTTTATAAGCTCCTCATATTTCTGCGCGGCGGCTTGAGCCTCGGCTTTTTGCGTCGCGGCGTCCTCAAGCTGTTTTGCAACTCGCTCCCTACGGTAGTCAAGAAACTTTTTTACCGGCTTGTAGGCAAGAGCACGCACAATTACGAACAAAATTATGATATTGATAATATTGATAATCAGATCCTTAACGGCATCCGATATAACCAAACCGTCCATAAGCTACTCCGTTCCGTAAATCCGTTATATTATTTTGCCGCCAAAATAAGGGCTACAACGAATGCGTAAATCGCGGTTGACTCCGCAAGAGCACAGCCGAGAAGTAAAATTGCGTTGATTTTACCCGAAGCCTCGGGCTGACGCGCAACCGCCTCCGCCGCCTTTCCGGTGGCTATACCCATTCCGAGTCCCGCGCCCAAAGCCGCCAACATTGCCAATCCTGCACCAATAGCTGTCATTTTTAATTCCTCCAATTCGGACTGATTTTATCAGTCTATTCAATAGCTTCATTAATAAATGTCAATGATAAAATGATGAAAATATAGGTCTGTATTACCGGGTGGAAAAGGTTGAAATAAAGCCCCGCCACCGCCGGAATACCGCTTGCGTAACCGCCGAGCACTGATTTTAATAAATCCATTACTATCATACCGCCTATCATATTGCCGAAAAGACGGCAGGCAAGCGATATGGGCACCGCGACGTCGCTTAAAATCTTCATCGGGAAAATTACGGGTGTCGGCTTTGCAAGGCTTTTAATCCGCCCGCCGAAGCCTTTTTTCTTTATTCCGTAGTAATTTATAAGAACAAAGGTTATAAGACCCATCGCAAGGGTAACAAGCAAATCCGATGTAGGCGGTCTGCAGCCTAACAGCTCAGACGCCGCGCACATAATCATAAATACCGCAAGCGAGAACATATAGGGCGCGAGCGTACCGGAATAATCGCCGCAGGTGTTTTTGGTGAAGTTCTCCATTGCCTCGACTGCAAGCTCCATTATATTCTGAAAACCCTCCGGCTTGTCAGGGTCAAATTTCGGAAACACCAAAAATCTGAATATAAGACACAAAATAAGCGTTATAGCAATTATTATCCAGCTTAAAACCGTGGTTTTCGCAAAGGAAAATCCGAAAATTTCAGTTCGCTCGCTGAACATTTGGAACTCTACGTTCAGTCCCGACTTACCGCTCCAAACCGCCGTTATCGCCGTACCGATAAAGAACCACGCCGCAATAATCATAAGCACAAACAAAAGTCTTGACTTCTTTTTAAGCGCCTTTGTTTCGCCGTGGTGTTTTATTGACGCGTGGACGGCTGTCCAGCCGATTAAACCCGCCGCAAAAAGCACCGCGGAGAACGCAAATTCAATTATTGTTACAGTTTTCGTTTTTACCATCCCCCGAATCTGCGTTTTTAGCGCGAAGAGTATTTATTATAAACCAAACGGTAACCGCCGCGGGCAGTCCCAACGCATAACCGATTACACAGTTGATTATATAATCCGAAAAAAGGAACACAAGAAGTATTGACGCCGCGCCGTAAAGCAAGAGCTTTACAATCATTATAACCGCCGCCCTCATATAATTCCCCGAAGTAAAAGAAAAGAGCATGTTTTTAAGCAGCAGAGCCTCCGCTATTCCGAAAACAAAAGCAATCGCACCGCTAACCATTAACACGCCCCCAGAAATCAAGCGGCATTTTTCGACATGACCGCTATAATATTTATTTGTTATATTTTAGTACTTTTACCCAATAAAGTCAATGATATTTTTATCCAAATATCAGGTTAAGCAATTTTTAAAACTGTTAATATTTTCACAATTAGACTTTTCAGATTGATGTTTCTGCAATTTTCTCTTTACCGCCAAAGAGCAGATAAAGTGTATCAGCGCGGTAAGTCCCCATGAAATCGGATATGAAATATAAATTACTTCCAAAGTCGGGTGAGCGGCGAAAACGGTAAAAATCCAGACAATTCTCAAAAGGCAGGAGCCTATAAGCGACACGGTAGTTGAGGTTAGCGATTTGCCGAGTCCTCTTAATACACCCGAGCCCACCTCCATAAACGCCAGCAGAAAATACATCGGATACATATAGAGCATTCGGGTACAAGCCGTGTTAAAAGCAATAGCCTCGCCGGTTCCGGCGGCTCCGGGAACGACCCCGTAAAGGGATAAAAGCGGCCTTCTGAAAAGCAGTATAAGACCCGCCGCAATTTCGGCAATACAAAAGGTTATTATATAGCAGTTTCGCATTACCGCGCCTACGCGTTTATATTTCTCCGCGCCGACATTCTGCCCCGTAAAGGTGACCGACGCCTGATGAACCGAGTTTGTAGCAGTATATGCGAAGCTTTCGATATTTGCCACGGCGGCGTTGCCCTTAACTACCGGCTGATAGCCTATTCCGGCCGGGGTTATCATATTATTCACTTTAATAATTGAGGACTGAATAATCATATTCGAAAGTGAAAACAGCGCTCCCTGTATTCCGGCAGGCAGACCTATATATATTATATTTTTCAGAGCGTCTTTATCAATTTTAAGCTTTTTAAAGGAAAAGCGGCATACTCCTCTGTTTCTCGAAAGATATATAAGCAGTATAACCGCAGATGCCGCGTTTGATACGGCGGTAGCGATTGCCACACCGTCAACCGACATACCGCATACAAGCACGAAAAACAGATTAAGCATTACGTTTAAAAGCCCCGTTCCGGACATAACGAATAGCGGAGTTTTGGTATTTCCCTCGGCGCGGAGAATTGCGACGATATAATTGGTAAGTGATAAAAACGGAGTTCCCAAGAAATAAATCGTGACATATGTTAGCGACAGCTCAAGCAGTCTTCCGCTGTTGCCCATTGCCGACATTACGGCGTTTTTGCAGGCAATACCGACAGCTCCGCCCGCGATGCCGAATATTATGCTTACAAGTATTGCCGTATGCACCGCGCCCGAAACCCCGTCGGGATTTTGCGCTCCTATATTTCTTGCGGCGACGACGTTTGCCCCGACCGAAAAGCCTATAAAAATATTTACAAATAAATTAATCATAGGAGCGCTTGTGCCGATTGCCCCGACCGCGTCAGGCTCGCCCGACAGACTTACTATTATCATGTCGGCAGCATTATACAAAACCTGTAAAATGTTTGTAAGCATAAGCGGCATAACAAAACGGAGGATTTTCCCGAAAAGAGGCCCCTCCGTCATATTTATTTCCTTTATTTTATTCATTAAGCAACACCTTGAAACGCAATTTACCGATTTTAAATTCATATGGTTATAGCATATATTCATTAAAATGTCAAGGCTATGCGGAAATTTTCGCATAGCCTTTTTGTTTTTATTATTTTATTACCGCAAAATTTTTGTTTTCAACATGCACTATTCTGTCACACGCTTTTAAGCTTGTGTTCCTGTGCGTAATGAAAAGAACCGTTTTGTCGGTCATACTTTTAATATTTGTCAGCACCTTGGTCTCGGTTTCCTCGTCAAGCGCGCTCGTCGCCTCGTCTAAAAGCAGAACCGGAGCGTCGACAAGCAATGCTCTTGCTATTGAAATGCGCTGAATCTGCCCCTCGGAAAGACCCGCTCCGCGCTCGGACAATACTGTATCAAAACCGTCGGGCAAGGACAGAATATAATCGTATATATCGGCGGCTTTTGCAGCTTTTAAAATCCTGCTTTCGGATATTTCGGGATTGCAAAGGGTAATATTGTCTCTTATAGTACCCGAAAGCACCATGTTTCCCTGCGGAACATACGAAAACAAGCCGCGCATCGAAGTATCAAGCACAGTTTCTCGGTTTATTGTAATGTTTCCGGATTGAGGCTCATAAAGCCCTAAAATCAGCTTAAACAGCGTACTTTTGCCGCTACCCGATTCTCCGGTTATGGCGGTAATATGCCCGCTCCGAGCTGAAAAACTGCAATTTTTAAGTATTATTTCATTGTCATAGCTGAAGGTTACATTGTTAATTTCAAGAGAACTGAATTTTTCTTTAATTATTTTAAGTTTGTTTTCTTCAAGCGGTTTCAATTCATCAGACCGTTTTTCAAATTCAATAAGCCGCTCTGCGGAGGCTAACGCCGAATAATACTGCGGAATTATTCCCGAAACGCTTTGAAGCGGCGCTCTTAATTGAGAAATAAGCTGTAAAAACGCCATAAGCGTACCGTATGTAAGCGCTCCCGAGGCGATACCTCCCGCTCCCCACAAAAGGACTGCGTAATAGCCTATAGTAAAGAAAGAATACAGGCTTATTGTCGCAACGATTGAAATGCTTGTCCTTTTCATTTTAAGCTTGAAATTATCGTCCATATAGCCGTTAAGCCTTTTTATGAACGGAATTTCGCTGATAAAGGTCTTTATAACCACAATATTCTCGAAACATTCCTGCATAAAGGATCGCGTTTTTCCCTCGGTTCGCTGACATTCCTTATGCATATATTTATATTTTTTATTAATAAGTCTGCCGATTCCCGGTACTGTAACTCCGAGCAGCAGAACGATAACCCCTAAAAGAGGATTCATCACAAGCATTGCTCCAACCCCTGCGATTATTTTCGCCGCCATAGAAACGATGCTCGGAATTATTGAAACAGAGCTGGTTACAATCACGTCAACATCCGACGTAAATCGGTTTAGAATATCGCCCGAATGAAATCGGCTTATATCTGAATACTTCTTTTTGCAAAGCATGCCAAAAAGGTAGTTTCTGAGCGTTATGGTAAGCTTGCCGCTCGCATATGCGTTAAGCAGAGACTGCACACACATTAAAGCTACCTGTGC
>JAEDNG010000078.1 GCA_016302625.1 Clostridiaceae bacterium | reverse complement strand
TTTTTTCGGCGGTAATCGTTCCCTGCACCATTCCGTTTCTGCCGCCGCCGCGGACGGAAAAGCGCTCTTTAAAGCTCTTAAAAAACAAATCAAGCAACGTTTCTTCTCCGCAGATTGCAAAGGAATAATTTCCGTCTTGACCCGAAAAAACGCCGCGTATGCCTTTGCATTTTTTATAAAGCGCATCGGCAAAAAGCTGAAGCTCCTTAATATCAAGGTTTTCTTCAAAAGCCGCCGTTTTATCTGTATCAGGCGCAAAATTCTTTGCTTTCTCGGCGATTAGCCGCTTTTTGAGATTTGAAATTTTAAATTTAAGCTCGCGGTTCTCGTCATTAAGCCTGTCCACCGCCTCGGAGGCTTCATTCTGCTTGACCGACAGCAGATTTGAAATTTTAAAAACATTAAAATATTTACCGTTATAATCGTCGAGCGCATCGGTGCCGCATTTTATAAAAATACGCACCCCGCCCTTATTCTTAAAGAAATCGAGAATCTTTATAAGCCCGATTTCACCCGTTTTTTTAACGTGGGGCGCGCAGCAGGCGCAAAGGTCATAGCCCTCAATGTCGACAAGCCTTACATTTTCGGTAAGCTCTAATTTACTGCGGTATTTAAGGCTTTTAAGCTCGTTTTCTTGCGGATAATATGCCTTTATCGGTACATTTTCCCACACCGCCTTATTGGCAACCCGCTCTACTTCTGAAAGCTGCTCTCTTGATAAAACACCGTCAAAATCGACCGTCATTTCCGCTCCCAGATGAAAGCCGACGTTGTTAAGCCCGTAAAGCTTATGTACCAGTCCCGAAATAATATGCTCGCCCGAATGGTTTTGCATATTGCGAAAACGCCTGTCCCAATCAAGGCTACAGATGTATTCCTCTCCGACATTTAGCGGACAGTCGGTGTAATGAATTATCTCGTTACCGACAATCTGAACATCTAAAACCTGCGCCTCGCCGATACTTCCGCGGTCTGACTCCTGACCGCCTCCCTCGGGGAAAAAAGCGGTCTTATTAAGTGTCACAGCATAGCTTTCTCCCGATTTTTCGCAGGATAAAACCGTAGCTGAAAACTCTTTTAAATGCGAGTCCTTATCATAAAGCTTTTCTGTCATTTACCTAATTTCTCCTGAATGATATGAGCCGCCTTGTAAATATCGCCGCCGCCCATTGTGATTACAATATCGCCCTTGTTGGCGGTTTTAATGGCAGTGTCGGCTATATTTTCAAATCCGTCAACAACAACCGCGTCAGGAAGACGCGCCGCTAAATCCTCCGACCTTATGCCGTAGGTATTCTTTTCGCGCGAGCCCATAATAGGTGTTAAAATCACCTTGTCGGCAACCGAGAGCGCGTCAATAAAATCTTCCTTTAAAAGGGCGGTTCTCGAAAAAGTAAAAGGCTGGAAAACTACTATAACACGGTTGTAGTCAAGCTCCTTTGCCGCCGTTAAGGTAGCTTTAATCTCGGTCGGGTGGTGGGCATAGTCATCGGCTAACATAAAGCCGCCGTACTCTCCCAAAAACTCAAAACGTCTGCCCGCGCCTGTGAATTTTTGGGTAGCGTCCTTAATTCCATCTGCCGATACTCCCATATCAAAGCAGACCGCGAAAGCGGCAAGCCCATTTAAAACATTGTGTCTGCCCGGTATATGCATTTGTATATTAATTATTTTCTCTCCGTATTTTGCAACATCAAAGGAAAAGCCGTATTTTCCACCCTTAATATTCTCGGCTCGGTAATCGTTGTCCTCCCCGAAACCGAAGGTCACGGTTTTAGCCGTAATATCTTGTGCCGCCTTTTGAGCGCGCTCGTCGTCGCCGTTAATATAGGCGGTTTTCGCCATTTTTAAAAACTTATGAAAGGACAATGTCAAATTTTCCATTGTCTTAAAATAATCAAGGTGGTCATTATCTATGTTAAGCAGAACCGCGACATCGGGAGAAAGCTGTAAAAAGGTGTCCACAAACTCGCAGGACTCGCAAACCATAGTCTCCGACTTGCCCGAAATACCGTTAGAATTGATAAGCGGCAGCTTTCCTCCGATAACCGCTGTAGGATCCTGCTTGTTTAAAATCAAGATTTGTGTTATCATAGAGGTGACGGTAGTTTTGCCGTGGGTGCCGCAAACGCCTATCACATTATCGAAATGCCTTGTCAGCGCCCCTAACATATGGGAGCGCTCCATTGTGGGTATGCCCTTTTCGCGCGCAGCTTTAAGCTCGGGATTATCCGCCGATATAGCCGCCGAATATACCACAAGCTCTGCGCCCTCGATATTTTCCGCCCTGTGTCCCATAAATACGGGGATACCCAAGGCTTTAACACGGGCAAGCGGATCGCTCTCGTTATTGTCGGAGCCCGTTAAATAATAGCCCTTGCCATGCAGTATTTCCGCAAGCGGACACATACCGCTGCCGCCTATGCCTATCATATGAATATGCTTTACGCTCTCGATTATTTTATCTTCTTGCCTCAGCTGTTTCATAAATAATCTCCCATCAAATTGTTCTCACCTACTATTATATTGCCAAACCGCAAAAAAATAAACCCCTTTTTGGTGAAAGAAGGAAAAATATGCTATTTATACCGCCCGAAATTCAATTTATTATCGACAGACTTGAGAAAAACGGATTTGAAGCCTACCTTGTCGGAGGCTGTGTGAGGGATATGCTTATGGATATTCCCCCGCACGATTACGATATAACCACCTCCGCGCCGCCCGAAATCACCGCTTCGCTTTTTACGAAAACCGTTCCGACAGGCATTAAGCACGGGACGGTCACGGTCATAAACAGCTCTTATGCCGCAGAGGTCACAACCTACCGCACAGACGGAAAATACGGAGACCACAGACGTCCCGAAAACGTAACCTTTGTAAAAAGTCTTAAAGAAGACCTTGCCCGCCGCGATTTTACCGTAAATGCAATAGCTTATAATAAAAAAGAAGGCATTAAGGACTTTTTCGGCGGCAGAGAGGATATTGAAAATAAAATACTTCGCGCGGTAGGCGTTCCCGAAAAGCGCTTTACTGAAGACGCGCTCAGAATTTTGCGGCTTTTCCGCTTTGCCTCAGTTTTAGGCTTTACCCCCGAAGAAGGAACCCTTGAAGCCGCCCTTGAATGCGCGCCCTTACTTAAAAATATTTCAGCCGAACGCATTTCATCAGAGCTTAAAAAGACAGTAAGCGGCAAAAACCCCGAGGCATTAAAACCGCTTACCGACATCTGCGGACTACGATTTATCGGAATAAAAAATCCCGATTACTCAAAAATTGTTCCCTTGCAAGGTGCGGAGCTTGCCCTTTTCGGATTTCTGTATTCCTCTACGGACGATTTAATGTCGGCATTTGAATTTTTAAAGCCCTCAAACAAGGAAAAAAAGCTTTATGAAAATATTATAACCCTTTTATCTCTCCCCTTTCCGAAAGGCAAAACAGAAATTAAAGAAATGCTTTTTAAGACAGATGTTCCCTCAGTGGAAAAATATCTGCATTTTGAAAAAAAGTATTTTGACACAGATTCAGAAAACGCCCTTAATATGCTCCGAGAAATTTTGGAAAACGGCGAGCCGTACAGAATTTCCGATCTTGAAATAGGCGGCAGAAGCCTTATAAAGCTCGGTATCTGCGGCGAGAAAGCAGGCGTTACTCTTGAATATTTAAGAAAATGTGTTGCAGCCGACCCCACGCTTAACCGCCGCGAAATATTACTTCAAAAAGCAGAAGAATTTAACCGTAACTAAAAAGACTAAAGCGCCATAAACTGTAATGTACAGTACGGCGCTTATTTTTTTACAGAGATGATGAATATGAAAAAAATTACCGTTATAGGCGGAGACAAAAGGCTTAAAATCGCCGAAAAACAGCTCACCGAGAAAGGCTTTTCGGTAGACACAGTAGGGCTATATGACAATGACAGCGGAAATATTGCGGACGGTGACGTTTTACTGCTCCCCGTACCTACGACTAAGGACGGCGAAACCGTTTTTGCGCCCTTTGCAAAGCGCAAAATCTTTCTTGAAGAAATAGCCGACAAAGCGGATAACCGGCTTTTGCTTACCTGCAATTATGACTTTAAGGGCAAAAACTGCGTGGATTACGGAAAGCTTGACAGCTATTCCCTCTTAAACGCGATTCCGACCGCCGAGGGAGCTATAAAGCTTGCGATTGAAAACACCTCGTTCACGCTGTGGCAAAGCCGCGTGCTTGTAATAGGCTACGGTCGGGTAGGAAAGGTTTTAGCCGACAGGCTTAAAGGCCTTGGCGCATATGTCACCGTAAGTGCGAGAAAGCCGAGCGATTTTGCACTTATTAAGGCTTTAGGCTATAACGCAGTCGAAACCCGAACGGTAAGCGATTCGCTTTCAGATTACGATATTGTTTTCAACACCGTCGATGTAAAGGTAATAGATGAGCGGGTTTTTGAAAACTGCTCTGTTAAACTGTTGATAGACCTGTCATCAAAGGGCGGTTTTGACCTTGCCGCTGCCAGGGACTGCGGTATTCCGGCCCTTACAGCCCCCGGACTTCCGGGTCTTTGCGCGCCGCTCACCGCCGGAAAAATTCTGGCCGAAACCGTAACCGAAATACTTAGCTTATACATTTAAAAAAGAGGAGAGCCTTATGAAAGACATTACATTGGGATATGCGTTCTGCGGTTCCTTCTGCACCATAAAAAAATCCCTCGCCGCGCTTAAAGCACTTGCCGAGTCAGGTTATAAAATCAAGCCGATAATGTCACAAATTGTTTATAACACCGACACGCGCTTCTCAAAGGCTGAGGATTTAATTCACGAGGTAGAGGAAATCTGCGGTGAAAAAATTATCCACGATATTGCCGCCGCCGAGCCGATAGGACCAAAAAATCTGCTTGATATAATAGTCGTTTCCCCCTGCACGGGAAATACGATAGCTAAAATTGCATTAGGCATTACCGACACGCCGGTTACAATGGCGGTAAAGGCACACCTGAGAAATCAGAAGCCGGTGGTGCTCGGAATTGCTACAAACGACGCTCTCGGCGCGTCGGCGAAAAATCTCGGACTCCTGCATAACACCACAAATATTTATTTTGTCCCATACCGTCAGGATGATCCTTTTGGCAAGAACAATTCGCTGGTCTGCGATTTTTCGCTGGTTCCGCAAACGGTTGAAAAAGCGCTTACGGGCGAGCAGATACAGCCGATTTTGATTTAGCAATTTAAGAAAGATAACGGACGGACGAAAACGCCCGTCCGCCGTCT
>JAEDNG010000077.1 GCA_016302625.1 Clostridiaceae bacterium | reverse complement strand
CCGACGCGCGCGGGTCTGAAACCGAGTAAACGGCATGTCCGATACCGTAAATAAGCCCCGCCTTGTCAAAGGCTTCCTTGTGGAGAATTTTCTTTAAATATTCTCCTACCTCTTCCCTGTCGTCCCAGTCCTTGACATTTTCCTTTATATCGTTGAACATGGCGCAGACCTTAATGTTGGCGCCTCCGTGCTTAGGACCTTTAAGCGAGCCTAAAGCGGCGGCTATTGCCGAATAGGTGTCGGTCCCCGAGGAGGAGACCACATGCGTAGTAAAGGTGGAGTTGTTGCCGCCGCCGTGCTCCGCGTGGAGCACCAACGCCGCGTCAAGCACCTTTGCCTCAAGCGGAGTGTACTTTCCGTCAAGACGGAGCATATAAAGAATATTTTCAGCGGTCGAAAGCTCAGGCTTCGGCTCATGAATAAAAAAGCTGTCACAGCCATTTAAATAATAATTATATGAATGATAGCTGTAAACCGAAAGTGCGGGAAACCTCGCGATAAGCTGGAGACACTGGCGCAGGACGTTAGGAATACTTGTGTCGTCGGGGTTATTGTCATATGAATACAACGTCAGCACACTGCGCGCCAAAGAATTCATCATATCGGCGGCGGGGGCTTTCATTATAATGTCTCTCACAAATGAGCCGGGCAGCGTGCGGTAGGAAAAAAGAACATTTTTGAAATCTTCAAGCTCCGCCGCATTCGGCAGCTCGCCGAAGAGAAGAAGATATACTATTTCTTCAAAGCCGAATCTGCCGTCCTTTATAAATCCTGCAACAAGCTGTTCAACGTCATATCCCCTGTAATAAAGCTTTCCGGGGCACGGCACCTCCTCGCCGTCAACCGTTTTTTTAGATACGATTTCGGAAATTTCGGTAAGTCCCGTAAGCACTCCCTTTCCGTTAAGGTCGCGAAGTCCTCTGTTCACCTTATGTTCGATGTATAGCTGCGGTTCAATGCGGCAGTTACCGGTGCAAAGATCCGAGTATTTTATAATTTCCGGAGTTATCGCGTTATATTCGTTATTGTTTTTCCCGCTCATTTCATCCCTCTTTTCACATAAATTCATTACATTTTATTATTATCTGTTTTACTTATTTTACCATAAAGACATGGTAATTTTTTTAACTGACTGTTAATTTTCTGACAAAAAACGGGAACGCTTTTACACATTCCCGTTTTCTCTGATAATTAAAATTAAATCTTTGAAAGAAGATTATCAATAGAATTATCGTCCTTAAAATCAACCTCGCAAGGCTTCTTGCAAAGCGACCAGCTTTCGGTAAGTTCAGAAACCTCGCCCGGCTTTACTGCTTTAAGCTCGTTAAGGCTTTCAACCTCAATCATGCTCTCGCAGGTATAGGTTTCAAAGGAACAGCCGCCGTCGGGATACGCGGCGTTCGGGTGATTTGTGTTATATTTTTTGCAGAAAATTTCGTCGTTGAGACAATAGTAAACAGTACCGCAGTTAAGGTCGAAGCCGAGCTTTATCGGCTTTTTCTCGTTTTGATCCTGACGAAGTGTGACATACTTATTACCCCAGTAAATGCGGCTGTTGCTCATGTCGGTATAAGGCCAGACGGAAATTATACGGTTTGAAAGAAGTCCGGTATCATTGGTGTTCATCGGAACTATAAGAGTACCGCCGACTTCTGATACCGTAAGTCCCCATACAGAGAAAGTCTTATCATTTTCCGATATGTTCTTGACGCGCATTATAACCTGCATATTGGTGTCGTCGGGATCCATTTTGATTTCAAGGCTCTTTGCAACGCCGTTTTCAGTCTCCGGTTTAGGTGTAAATACCGCGCCGTATTCGGTAATTTCGTAATCCACCGGGTCAAGGTCGGGATAGTAGGTTTCGGGATATGATTCGGGTGAAATCCAAATTCTGTGACCGCCTAAATTCTCCCATTTTTTTCCTTCTCCGAAAAAGTCGGTAAACTCCTTATCATCTTTTGCGCCGAAAGCCTTGCGGTTACTGCACATTATGTTCTGACCGCCGACATATCCGAATCTAACAATTCTAGGTCCTATGTCAATTGTCACATAAGCCTCGATTACTCCGTTTGAGACCGCAAGACACTTTCCGTAATCCTTAAAGGACTCGATTTCTTTAATACTTACCATTTTTCAACACTCCGTTTTAATCAGTTTTGAAGTATATTCCCTGCCGCAGGGCAAAGGCTCAGGCAAAGCAAGCGCGAACAGATCCGACGCGCGGCACTCGGCGGCAAAAAGCTTACGGGCGTTTTCCGAAAGACTATCTATCTCCGATACGCGCAAAATAATCGGTATGTCGGAATTTGATGCTTTTTCCCTTAAAAGCGCCTCTCCGCGCGGATTAAAGCCCAGAACCCTTACATACGGCGGTTTTTTCATAAAAAAGCTGTTGTCAATTCCGATAAAAGCCGAAAGGACAAGCCGCCTTATTCTCGCCAAGGTGTAACGCTTTACCTTAACAGTATTATACAATTGATTAAGGTCGGTTGCAACCCCTATTGCGGAAAAAAGTTTATTTTCTATTCCCTCGCTTATATCGGGCAGGGTTTTAAGCTCCTCTAAAGTCTTTGCACGTAAAACCGCAAGCACCGCTTTTTCAATTCTTTTAATGTCGGCGGTGTTTTCGGGTGTGAAAAGATTTCGCGCCTTTTCAGGTATATATTTTTCCGCAAAATTACAGTCACCCGAAAGCATTTTTTCCCTTATAAGCGAGGCGGAGGCGTAACCGCCCGAGGCTTCGGGAGAATCATGACCCGAACCTTGCCTTCTCACCGTAAGAAATTCAAATTCCGCGCCGATATTTTTTGCGGCAAGCATATATTCAATCGCAAGATTGTTGTTTGCCCCCGACAGTATGCCCTCTTTAAGACCAAGCGAAACTGCGGCTTTCTCCCTTGCCGCCGCAAAGGTCATACCACAGTCCAGAAACTCCGAAAGCTTATCGGGAAATTTATCGTTATTAAGAATATCCAAAGCTCTCGACAGCTCAGAAATATTTCCGCTTTCACTGCCGAACATAAGCCTGTCACAGCCGACCGCTTTTAGAGCCGAAACACCTCCGAGCGCGAAATTCGGCGCGGCGGACAAAGAGTAAGCCACCGGTAATTCGAGTACCAAATCCGCGCCGCAAAGCAAAGCCGCCTTTGCCCGTACTCTTTTTTCGACAATCGCGATATCCCCGCGCTGAACAAAATCGCCGCTTATTACCGCGACTACCGTTCCGTGCTTTTTCGCCTCATTAAGCAAAAAAGCATGACCGCTGTGAAGAGGATTAAACTCCGCAATTATACCAACCGCCGCCAAAAAATCACTTCTTTTCAAAAAAAACTTGAAAAAACTACCTATATAAAGTATTATATATTAGTTAAGTAATATTTTTCAAGAATTATTTAATTTTTTTATTCCGGAGGATGTTAAACATGAAAATTTTTGTTGTAAACGCAGGCAGCTCGTCACTGAAATATCAGCTTATTGATATGGAAAACGAGAAGGTTCTCGCGAAAGGACTTTGCGAAAGAATAGGAGTCAGCGGCGCTATTTCCCATAAGGCGGCGGACGGTCGCAACTATTCCGCCGAAACCCCTATGCCGACCCACAGCGAGGCTTTTGAGGCAGTGGTTTACGCTCTTACAAAGAGCGAAGCTAAGGTTATAGATTCTTTTGACGAGATTTCGGCTATCGGGCACAGAATTGTTCAGGGCGGCAGTATTTTTAAAGAGTCCTGCCTTATTGATTCCGAAGTAATCGATAAAATCGAACAACTCAGTGAATTAGCACCCCTTCACAATCCCGCTAACCTTTTAGGAGTACGCGCCTGCATAAAGATTTTTGGCGAAAAAATCCCGCAGGTCGCCGTGTTTGACACCTCTTTCCATCAGACAATGCCGCCTAAGGCGTATATGTATCCTCTGCCCTATGAGTATTTCGAGAAATACGGTGTCCGCAAATACGGCGCTCACGGCACCTCTCACCGCTTTGTCAGCGACAGACTTGCCGATATTGAAGGTAAGGCGAAAAAAGACCTTAAAATCATCACCTGCCATCTTGGTAACGGCTGCTCGATTACCGCAATTAAGGACGGCGCCTGCCTAGATACCTCAATGGGCTTTACCCCGCTTGACGGCTTTATGATGGGAACGCGCTCAGGGACAATCGACCCCTCCGCTCTTACATATCTCGCCGAAAAGGAAAATCTTTCTCCTGCGGACGTTAACCGCATCTGCAACAAGGAATCGGGTATGCTCGGAATTTCGGGCGTTTCAAACGATAACCGCGATATCTGCGCGGCGGCAGAAGGCGGCAACAAGCGCGCTCAGCTTGCCATTGAAATGCAAAGATATGAAATTCTTAAATTCGTCGGCTCATATATTGCCGCGATGAACGGCGTTGACGCTATCGCCTTTACCGGCGGTATAGGCGAAAACGACCCCGACCTTCGCAAATATGTCTGCGACAATCTTACCTTTATCGGAGTTGAAATCGACGATGAAATGAATAAACTCCGCGGCAAAGAGGTTAAAATATCAACAGACGCAAGCCGCGTAAATGTTTACGTTATACCTACAAACGAGGAGCTTGCCATTGCAAGAGACACCTTGGAAATCATCTCAAAATAATTTTTTTCGGAGGAATGTATGAATATTACCGAAATCAAAAATAATATTACAGGCGGAAAATACGACGAGAGCTTTAAAATGCTTTACGGCGACGCCGAAGCCGCGCGTTCACGCTATCTTGCGGCGTGCGACAGCTTTTTAGGTCTTTATTCCGAAAAGGACGGTATCCGTCTTTTTTCGGCTCCCGGAAGAACCGAAATCGGCGGCAACCACACCGACCATCAGCACGGCAGCGTGCTTGCAGGCGGCGTTAATCTTGACGTTATAGCCGTTGTCGCTCCAAATAACGATAACAAAATCCGTATAAAGTCCGAGGGATACGATATGGACGTTATCGATATTAACGACCTTGATATCGACCCGTCGGAAACCGGACGCGCGTCCGCCCTTATTAGGGGCGTTTGCAGCCGGTTTAAGGAGATGGGCTGTGCGCTTTCGGGCTTTAACGCTTATACCACATCGAACGTGCTTAAAGGCTCGGGGCTTTCTTCCTCGGCGGCGTTTGAAGTGCTTGTCGGCAATATTCTAAACGGTATGTTCTATGACGGCAAGGCGGACGGGATAACGATAGCCAAAATCGGTCAGTACGCCGAGCGCGAATATTTCGGCAAGCCCTGCGGTCTGC
>JAEDNG010000076.1 GCA_016302625.1 Clostridiaceae bacterium | reverse complement strand
CTTTCTCTTTTCCGTACAGCTTATCATAACATTCCTTACAATACAGATTTCTGCTCATTAAAATCACCTCATTTCAATTTTAAGCGAATATCACTTAAAAGTCAATAAGAGATATTCGCTTAAAGCATAATAACATTAGAGGTGTTTGTTATGTATAACCGTTTGAGAGATATGCGCGAGGACAGAGATTTAAACCAAACCGCTCTTGCAAAGCTTTTAGGTGTTCATCAGACAACATATTCAAATTATGAACTCGGCAAGCTGTCACTTACTGCAGAGGTATTAATCACTTTGGCAAACTACTACGGGACAAGCGTTGATTATCTGCTTGGTCTGACCGACGAAACGAAACCTTATCCGAAAAGCGGCAAATAAACTACCGCACGGTCAATTTTGACCGTGCGGTTTTTTTATTCCGCCAGACCCTCTGAAATACCCATCATAATAATTCCGAGGAAGACAGTGCAGATTATAAGATAGTGCTTAGCGCGAAGCTTTTCCTTTAAGAAAATGCGGGAAAGTATCACCGAGAAAACACAGTAAGCCGAAATCATCGGCGCGGCGACGGTCGGGTTGTCTCCTATCGCGTAAATATACGCGAACTGTCCCGCGGTTTCACAGCAGGCGCCCAGCCACTTAGGCGTATCCCATTTGCGGTCGGGCTTTTCCCTCTTTATTACATATATATATATGAATGCAATTACCGCGAGAATAAAAAAGGTATATTCGTAGGCGATATTTGCAGAGTCCTCGTTTACATAGCCCTTGTCGAGCAGCAACGCGTCGGCAAAGGTGCCCATTCCGTCAAGCAGGCAATAGAAAATCGGGAAAAACACCGCGATAAAACCGCTTTTAAACTTCTTGTTTTCGGGTCTGCTTGCAAGCTCGTGCACTTCATCGTCGTATTTTTTCTCAATGAAAGCAAGTCCCACAACTCCGACGCAGACAAGCACAATTCCTATCCAGCTTAATATATCGGGCATCTGGCGTAAAAATATAAGACAAAGGATACAGGCGACCGCGCCCGAGGAGTTGCAAATCGGCGAGGAAACCGACAGCATTATGTAACGCAGTCCGACATAGCCTAAAATCATCGAGGAAACATAGAATATTATCGCCGGTGAGTATTTGATAAAATCTATCGGATGGAACTCGGTACCGGTCAGCAGTTCAAAGGTCGCGTGAAGCCCCATAACTGTACCGACAGCGATAACAATTTTCCAATGACTGTATTTATCGGTCGGCTTTGACCCCATTTTTGAAAAGAGGTCGGAGCCGCCCCAGAACATAATTGTAACTAAAGATAAAATAAACCACATAATATATCCCCTTTTAATTGCTAATTATTAATTAACAATTAAAATCGGAGGCGGTCTGCGCCGAAAATGCCGGTTGGGGATTATTTTTTTCAGCCTTTTTGTCATATACTTATTCAGCCAGACGGCGGGCAAAATCGGAAAGCTCGTCGTCGCTGAAGAACTCTATCGTAATAGTGCCCTTACCCTTTCCGTTTGGTGTTATACTCACCTTGCGATGCAGCTCGTTTTTAAGGGACAGCTCAACCTCGCTGTAAAAGGTTGGCTTCTCGGTGTTTTCTTTTGTTTTGCTTTTCTTTGCTTTTTTTGCCGCTGCGGACATTTTTTCAAGCTCGCGGACAGATGCGCCGTCCGCAGCCGCAAGCAGCATTTTAGAACGAATTTCATTATCCTCACAAGAAAGCAAAGCGCGGGCATGTCCTGCCGAGATCGTTCCCCGGCGGAGCGCCTCTAACTCGGTTTCGTTAAGGGAAAGCAGGCGCAGAGCGTTTGTAACCGCACTTCTCGATTTTCCCATGCGCTTTGCGACCTCGTCCTGGGTAAGCCCGTAGCCGTCGATTAACGAGCGATAACCGAGCGCTTCCTCAACCGCATTCAAATCCTCACGCTGGAGGTTTTCAATCAGCGCTATCTCCATCAAAGTCTGCTCGTCTGCGTCCTTTACTATTACAGGAACCTCGTTGAGTCCCGCGAGACGGCAGGCACGCCAGCGGCGTTCACCCGCAATTATACTATATCTTCCGTCTGTTGTCGGTCTCACCACAATAGGTTGTATAAGACCATGCTGAGCAATACTGTCCGCAAGCTCGGAAATCGCCGCCTCGTCAAAATCCTTTCGCGGCTGATCTCGGTTAGGCTCGATATCGTTTATATTAACCTTAACGGCGCTGTCGCTGTCGGTCGCGTTTTCATTAAACAGGGAGTCAAGTCCCCTGCCGAGACCGCCTTTTTTTGCTGCCATTTTACATTCTCCTGTTCTTCTTTAAAAATTCCTTTGCAAGGTCGGTATACGCCTCGCTGCCCTTTGAGCGTTTGTCGTAATACTGTATCGGCATACCGTAGCTTGGAGCTTCGGACAGTCTGACCGCACGCGGAATGACCGTCTTATAGAGCTTATTCGCAAAATACTTTTTAATTTCGCTGACCACCTGACCGGTTAAGTTGAGCCGCCCGTCATACATTGTAAGGACTATTCCCTCAATTTCAAGGGTGGGATTGTACAGGCGTTTAACCTGTCGAACCGACGCCATTAGCTGAGAAAGTCCCTCAAGCGCGAAATACTCACACTGGATAGGCACTAAAACCGTATCGCTCGCGTTGAGCGCGTTTATTGTAATCAAGCCCAACGAAGGCGGGCAGTCGATAAATATGTAATCGTAATTATCTCTTGAAGCCGCAAGCGCCATTTTAAGCTGTGCCTCGCGGTGCTCTATTTCAATCAAATCGACCTCGGCCGCCGCTAAATCCATTGACGACGGCACAACATCAACATTTTTAAACTCGGTTTTTATAACCGCGCTTTCAAGCTTTCCTGTTCCTATAAGCATTTCATACGAGGTGGTTTTTACCTGTTTTTTATTAATTCCAAAGCCGCTTGTGGAATTCCCCTGCGGATCGGCGTCTACAAGCAATACTTTTTTACCGGCAAGTCCGACCCCCGACGCAAGATTTACCGCAGTTGTGGTTTTGCCGACTCCGCCTTTCTGATTGACTATGGCAATGATTTTGCCCACTGTCAGTCCTCCTTTATGTTTCACGTGAAACATCAACTATTATATGATACCTGATTATTATACCAGTAAGCGCTTTAAAAGTAAATAGCGGATTGTGTATTATTAAAAAAAGCCCCCTTGCATAAAGGTAGGCTTTTAAATAATTCCGAATTCCGAATTAAGTCTTGTCCCCCGGCTTAAACAGCAGAGACATTAAATACCCTGAAACCACTGCGGTGCCAATTCCCGCGGCAGTTGCGGTAAACCCTCCTGACAGCACGCCCATAAATCCGTATTCCTTAACTGCTTCCTTAACTCCCATTGCAAGGCTGTAGCCGAAACCTGTAAGTGGCACGGTTGCTCCTGCGCTGGCGAACTTTACAATCGGCTCGTATACTCCGATTGCGGTAAGAATAACACCCGCCACCACATAGGAAACGAGTATTCGCGCCGGTGTAAGCTTAGTGTAGTCAATCAAAATCTGTCCGATTAAACAGATAAATCCTCCGACTAAAAACGCGTAAAGGCAATCCAAAAAAATCTGCATAAAGAAAACCTCTCTATATTAATGTTTCACGTGAAACATTCTTTTTATATAGTGTTTTCTAAAAGCACGGAATTATACCTCGATTCCGTAACATTCCTCTATGCTTTTTTTAACCTCCGCGTAATTCAAATGCCGAACCTTAATTCTGTCTGCGCTTTCTGAACGAACGCTTATAACCACCTTGCAGGTTTTAAGGGGAATATCGGGTATATTGCGGATAATTTTTATCTCGCCGACATTTTCTTTCGGACAGTAAAGCTCACAGGTGTTAAACCATTTAATAGTCTGTGCATAGACGTTCTTTCCCATTCGTAGCTTTCCAAAACGAAATTCAAATAGCCTTAGCTGTCCGTAATAAAGTATCATACAGCACGCAACCAATGTTAAAAATAAAATTAACCGTCCGAAGCGCTCAAACAGCAGGGTTAATACTATCGACGCCGAAACCGTTATCACAAAATAAAGCCCCGGAAAGTATAAAAACCGGTTCTTTGTTATTTTGTCGCGCTTTGCATGAAGTGTTTTTCCGTCCGGAGCCAAAAACGGGAAATAAATCGAAAACTGCCGTTTAATTTCACCGTGTCTGCCCGACGGAACTATGACCGCCGCCTCGCTCTTTGAATTACCGTATCCTCCGACGCTTACCTTCATTGCATAACGCTTGAAAACCCTCATAAGCGGAGTTTGGTCGATAATAACGTCATTTACCGAATCTTTTTTAAAGGCGGTTCTGCTGCGGACAAAGAATCCCGAACGCACCTCTAATTTATCATGTTCAAGAAAAAGCTTGAAATTAATATATTTAAAAAGCGAATATACAAACGAAACCGCATAGCTTAACAAAAAAATCAATGTAATTGTGTTTACAATAGGCGGAAAATAGGATTTTACCTGACCCGAAACATTGTTTATCTCTTTAAACAGCATATCGCTTAATGCAAGACCCAAAAGCTTACCGGTTTTATTTATTATAGGAACGCCGATAATCATTCCCGTAACCGCAGATGAGGTGGTAGCAGCCATTGCCGCGACCTTAATCACAGAAAACTTAACGGCGGTATAGTTCTGTTTACCGTATAACAGCTCCGAAACTTGCGCGCTGTCCTTAACGCTTAGCTTAAATTCAAAATCAGGCTTGCCCTTCGGTCCCGCTTCGGTATTGATTTTATAGGTAACCGAACGGAAAACCGCATCAATCGGATTTTGAACCGTCTGAACCGACGAAAGCTTATCTATACCGATAACCGATTTTGTTTTAAAAAAAATTCCCACTTTTACCGTAGCGGTTGTTTTACCGCATATTAATCGAAAGGATTTACAACGGAGTCCGGCAATTAAGGAAATAATCATAAATGCTATAAGCTCTAAGGTTAAAACTCCGGTAACCTCGCGGCGAATTATATACTGAATGACCCCTTTAAGCACCGGAAGAATAAGTATAAACAAAAACGGCTTTATAAGACTTACAATCATAAGCGGATGCGCTTTAAATTCTTTTTTCACCCATCCGCCTCCTTTGCAAGATAATCAATAAAATAATTGACGTCCTTAACGCTGAATTCCGGAATAATAACGCGGCTCCGCGCCGCTTTGAGGCTGACTGCGGCAAGTCCCATCGCTTTTGCAAGCGGCGTTGAAAAGCTCTGCGCGTAAACCAGCCTTGAAAAGGGCATTATATGGCTTGTTTTAATAAATACGCCGCGGTTAATTAT
>JAEDNG010000075.1 GCA_016302625.1 Clostridiaceae bacterium | reverse complement strand
TAAAGCTCTGCATAAAATCCGTTTTTACTCAGCAGCTCCCCGTGTGTTCCCTGCTCGTATACTCTGCCGTCCTTCATAACAAGTATGCAGTCGGCGTCACGGACGGTTGACAGCCTGTGCGCCACAACAAAGGAGGTCCTGCCCTCCATGAGCCTTGAAAACGCGTCCTGCACCTTAAGCTCTGTTCTGGTATCGATTGACGAGGTTGCCTCGTCAAGTATCAGCATGGGCGGCTTTAAGAGCATTACTCTGGCAATACATAAAAGCTGACGTTCGCCCTCGGACAGACCGTCGTCATCACCGATTACCGTATCGTATCCGTTTTTAAGCCGTTTTATAAAGCCGTGAGCGCGTGCGGCTTTGGCGGCGGCGATGATTTCCTCATCGGTCGCGTCCGCTTTGCCGAAAGCGATATTTTCCTTTACCGTTCCGTTTTTAATCCATGTGTCCTGAAGCACCATTCCGAAATGACTTCTAAGACTCCTTCGCGTTATGCTTCTGATATCCTCGCCGTCAACCGTGATACTTCCACAGTCTACATCGTAAAAACGCAAAAGCAGATTGATAAGGGTCGTTTTTCCGCAACCCGTGGGACCTACTACCGCGATTTTTTTGCCCGCAGGTGCGAAAAAGTCAAAATCCTTAATAAGGGTTCTGTTTTTATCATACGAAAAAGCCACGCTGTTAAAGCCGACGTTGCCGAGAGGATTATCAAGCGCCATATTTTCTTTGTCAGAGCTTTCGGGCTTCTCATCGATAAGCTCGAATATTCTCGCGGCGCAGGCAAGGGCATTTTGAAGCTCGGTCACAACACCCGAAATTTCATTAAACGGCTTTGTATACTGATTTGAATAGGCAAGAAAGCTTACAAAGCCGCCCACGGTTATCATGCCGTTTACCGCGAATATGCCGCCGATAAGTCCCACGGTCGCATAAATCAGATTATTGATAAACCTCGTCGTCGGATTGGTAAGCGAAGAAAAGAATACCGCTTTAAGCGAATATCGGCGGAGACGTTCGTTTATCTCATCAAATTTTTCCGCCGATCTTTCCTCACACGAAAACGCCTGAACGGTTTTCTGATTACCGATCATTTCATTTATAAAAGCTGTCTGCTCTCCCCTTGTTTCCGACTGCTTTTTAAACATCTGATAGGTGTTTTTCGCTATATACCGCGCCGTAAAAAGCGATATCGGAGTAAGCGCCGCCACGGCAAGAGCGATAAGCGGCGAGATCATAACCATAAATACAAGTGTTACAAGAATGGTTACAACTCCTGTGAATATCTGCGAAAAGCCTAAGATAAGACCGTCGGCAAACTGCTCAGCGTCGGCTATAACGCGGCTTACAATATCGCCGTACGGGTGAGAATCAATATATGACATAGGCAACCTTTGAATATGGCTGAAGGCACGACCTCTTATGTCTCTTACCGTGTTATAGGCTATTCGGTTGTTAATAATATTCATTATCCACTGCAAAGCTCCGCCCAAAACCGCGCAGATGAAAATTCCGAACAGCGCCTCCTTTATTATTCCGAAATTAACCGCGCCCTTTTCTGAAATACCGTCTATCGCCCTGCCGGCTAAAACCGGGATATAAAGGGAAAATACCACGCTCGCGGCAGACAGCAACAGAGATAATAAAATCAGTATTTTTGAACGTCCGAGAGACTTTATAACCCGCTTTAAAACAGATTTATTTTTCATTTTATTCCGCCTGCCTTTCAAGCTGTGACTCATAAATCTCCCTGTAAACCTCGCAGGTTTTTAACAGCTCGCTGTCGGTTCCTATCCCCGCTATTTCTCCCTCGTCAAGCACCACAATAACATCCGCAGAGCGAATTGCGGATATCCTCTGAGAAACTGTTATAACCGTCGGAGAAAAGTCGGTGTTTTTAAGGGCGCTGTTTAATTTAGCGCTTGTTGCATAGTCAAGTGCGCTCGCCGCGTCGTCAAGTATCAGTATTTCGGGTTTTCGCACCAGTGCACGGGCTATCGTCATACGCTGGCGCTGTCCGCCTGAAAGGTTTCTTCCCTCCTGCTCGAGCATATAATCGAGTCCGCCCTCCTTGTCCTCAATCATCTGCTTGGCCTGGGCGGTATTGAGCGCCTGCCATATTTCCGTGTCTGTTGCGTCCGCTTTGCCGAAACGGATATTATCCCTGACACTGCCCTCAAACAGCGCTTTTTTCTGAAATACAACGCCTATTTTATTCCTGAGCGATTTAATATCGTAATCCTTAACATCAATTCCGTCGACAAGCACCGTGCCGCCTGTCGCGTCATAAAATCGCGGTATCAGATTCACAAGCGAGCTTTTTCCCGAACCTGTCGAGCCGATTATTCCCACAGTCTCCCCGCGTTTTATTTTAAGATTTATATTGTTAAGCGCGTTTTCTCCCCCGCCGTAGGATAGGCTTGCATTTTTGAATTCTACCGCGTAAGGGCTGTTTAAATCACCGTTTTCGACATTTCCCGACACTGTTTCAGGCTCAATTTCAAGCACCGACTGTATACGGTTTCCGCAGGCTATCGACTTTGTAACGCTGATAATAAGGCTTGCAAGCTTTATAAGCTCAACTAAAATCTGCGACATATAGTTATACTGCGCGACAACGTCGCCGCTTGATATCGCTCCGCTGTTCACACGAAGTCCGCCGATATATATAAGCGCAATTACCGCAAAATTTATAAGCACAAAGGTGACGGGATTCATAAAGGACGATATCCTGCCGACTGCTATCTGCATTGAAGTAAGCGCGCGGTTTTTAGCGTCAAATTCCTCGGTTTCTTCCCCCTCCTTGCAGAAAGCCCTTACCACCCTTGCTCCGAGGAGATTTTCACGGGTTTTTCCGAGCAGCTTATCAAGGCGCTGCTGCACCTTTTTATACATGGGTATGCAGACAAGCATTATCGCAAAAACAACCGCCGCCAGCACCGGTACCGCAACTGCGAACACAAGCGCCGAGCCGGCATCTACCGTAAAAGCCATAATCACCGCGCCGAAAACCACAAAGGGAGAACGAAGCACAAGCCGCAGGGTAAGATTAATTCCGGTCTGAACCTGATTTATATCGCCCGTAAGCCGGGTTATAAGAGTAGGCGCGCCCAGCTCGTCTAACTGTTTAAAGGAAAGCTTTCCGATATGCTTAAAAAGAATGCCTCTTACATCGGTTGCAAAGCCTACCGCCGCTTTTGCCGAAAAATACTGAGCCGCAAGCGCGCAAACAAGTCCAAGCGCGCCAAGCATTGCCAAAACTCCGCACATTTGCAGTATATACGTTTTGTCCGAATTTCCTATGCCGTTATCGATTATTCTCGCAACTATAAGCGGTACCGCCAACTCAAAAGCAACCTCAATCAGCTTAAAAAACGGTCCTAATACGCTTTCCTTTCGGTAATTTTTCAAATATTTCAACAGTTTAAACATATAATTCCCCTTAAGCCTGTTATCTTGTAAATAATAACATTAATATTTACCTTTTTCAAGACGGTATGACAAATAATTTGTAATACTATGTGCACCGTGATAATATGTAATTCTTGACATATCACCCTCATGGTGGTAAAATTACTAAGATAGTTCACTTGTTTGATGACAAAATCATCATTTCTGTGACAGCTTTAATGTCCGCGCATTTGGCGTACCGCGGCACACGAAAGTTGATTATATCGCGGGAGAAACCTACACGGCTCCCGTTATTTAAAAACCGTGTTTTATTATACAGGAGGTTCATAAAAGTATGCCCGAATCAGCGATATTTTATGTCGTTTTAGCCGTCGTCGCTGTCGCGCTTGCAATAATCGGTTTTTTCGCCGGTTCCGCTTTCCGCCGCAAATCAGCGGAGAGTACCATCGGCTCTGCCGAGGATGAAGCAAAGCGCATATTGAACGAGGCTATGAAAAACGCCGAATCAAGAAAAAAAGAAGCTTTAGTTGAAGCAAAGGACGAAATTTACCAGATGCGTCAGGATGCCGAAAAAGACATCCGCGAACGCAGAAGCGAGGTGCAGCGGCAGGAGCACCGCTTGCAGCAGAAAGAAGAAACGCTCGACCGCAAGATTGACAATCTCGAAGCCAAGGAAGAAAAGCTTGCGGAAAAATCAAAGGAAATCGACAACAAGCTTGCGGAATGTGATAAAATCAAGCAAAGCCAGATGGAAATGCTTGAAAAAATCTCAGGCTACAGCAAGGAACAGGCAAAGGCTCACCTTTTGGAGCTGCTTGACGGAGAGCTTGACCATGAAAAAGCGGTAAAAATTCTCGACTATGAGCAAAAACTTAAGGACGACGCCGACCGAATTGCCAAAAACGTTATCGGCAATGCAATTCAGCGCTGCGCCGCAGACCATTCCTCTGAAATGACCGTGTCGGTTGTAGCACTTCCGAACGATGAAATGAAAGGCCGCATTATCGGCAGAGAGGGCCGCAACATACGCGCCCTTGAAACCGCCACAGGGGTTGATCTTATTATAGACGACACGCCCGAGGCGATTACCCTTTCAAGCTTTGACCCGATAAGGCGCGAGATCGCCCGTGTGACCCTTGAAAAATTAATTCTCGACGGACGTATCCACCCGGCGAGAATCGAGGAAACCGTTGCGAAAGCCACCGCCGAGGTAGAGGCAACCATTAAGCAGGAGGGCGAACGCGCCATGATTGACGCGGGAATCCACAACCTGCATCCTGAGGTGATAAAGCTTCTCGGAAAGCTGCATTACCGCACAAGCTACGGACAAAACGTACTTAATCACTCATTGGAGGTTTGCCACCTTTCGGGACTTATGGCGGCGGAGCTCGGCGCGGATGTGACCCTTGCAAAGCGCGCGGGACTGCTGCACGATATCGGAAAGGCGCTTGACCACGAGCAGGAGGGAACTCATATTCAGCTCGGCATTGAGGTTGCAAAGAAGTACCGTGAAAACGAAACCGTCATTCATGCCATTCACGCTCACCACGGCGAGGTTGAGGCAAAGAACGTTATCGCCTGTATAGTTCAGGCGGCGGACGCTATTTCAGCCGCAAGGCCCGGAGCCAGGCGGGAAAACATCGAAAACTACATTAAACGCCTTGAAAAGCTTGAGGAAATCGCCAATTCCTTCGGCGGCGTAGAAAGCTCCTACGCAATTCAGGCGGGACGTGAGATTCGTATTATCGTTAAGCCCGAAGCGGTTACCGACGATCAGATGGTGCTTATGGCTCACGATATTTCTTCCCGTATCGAAAACGAGCTTGAATATCCGGGTCAGATTAAAGTTAATGTAATAAGAGAAAGCCGCGCGGTCGATTACGCAAAGTAA
>JAEDNG010000074.1 GCA_016302625.1 Clostridiaceae bacterium | reverse complement strand
GGAGAAATGAAAAGCCCCGTTTTATATCCGGCGGTTTCAAAAATCTTTGCGAGCATTGCTGATACCGAGCCTTTTCCGTTGGTTCCTGCGATATGAATTGATTTAAAATTATCCTGCGGATTGCAAAGTCTTTCCAAAATCAAGGTTATCCGCTCTAAACCGGCAGGCTTTGAAAATTTACCGAGCGAGTGTATATAATTTAAAGTTTCACTGTAATTCAAAACAATTCCTCCACCGAAATTTCCATTATATGTATGGTATTTTAAATCCGCGACCGTGCAAAATATTATTGGACAAAAACAGAAAGCCGTAAACGAAACAGCGCCTGTTTAAAAGCGCTCGGTGCTGATGAAAGAGTGAGTATGTTATTGTCCGTATGCTTGTGACAATAACATGCGAAATATAAAGTCAAGCCATCAGCGGCGAAGCTGTAAAAAAGCGGATTATTGTTTACAGGCTTTAAAATACCGGTAGGACTTTCCGGTATGCAGAAAGAGGCTGCACCGCGTTTCGGAGCAGCTTCTTTTATTTGTAGTCATATTACCCAGTTGTTAAAATCCCCGTCCTTTGCCATAAGGTCGGCAAGCGTATAGGAATCAAAAAAATCGTTAATTAGCTTATCAAGCTTTTTCCACATAGGCAGAGTTCGGCATCGCTCCGCCATTTCGCAGGGGGTAGCTCCCGGTGTAAGGCATGCGACAGGGGCGAGCGTACCCTCAGTCAATGTCAGGATTTCGCTCACCTTATATTCGTCCGGCTCACGGCAAAGACGGTAGCCTCCGCCCTTGCCGTGAGCGCCCTCGACAAGACCCGCTTTTGAAAGACTTGTCATTATGCTCTCTAAATATTTCCGGGATATATTCTGTCTCTCGGTTATCGCTTTAAGCGGTATAAAGTCCTCCCTGCCATGCTCGGCAAGGTCTGTCATAACGCGGAGCGCATATCTCCCTCTCGTTGATACTATCATGACCTATTCGGCAAAGAGCGCGGTGGAAAGATATCTGTCGCCGGTGTCCGGAAGCAGAGCCACAATAGTCTTGCCCTCGTTTTCGGGACGTTTTGCAAGCTCAACCGCCGCAAACAGCGCCGCGCCCGAGGAAATACCTACAAGCACGCCCTCTGACTTTCCTATTTCCTTGCCGAAAGCAAACGCGTCGTCGTTCGCAACCGGAATTATCTCGTCGTAAACCTTTGTGTCAAGCACGTCGGGGACAAATCCCGCGCCTATACCCTGAATCTTATGCGGTCCCGACGGATTGCCCGAAAGCACTGCGGAATCAGCCGGCTCCACGGCTACAACCTTTACGCCCGGCTTTTTGGATTTTAAATACTGACCTACACCGGTAATAGTGCCGCCGGTACCTACGCCTGCAACGAAAATATCAACCTCTCCGTCGGTATCCCCGTAAATTTCCGGCCCCGTAGTTTCAAAGTGCGCTTTGGGATTAGCCGGATTTACAAACTGACCCGGAATAAAGCTGTTTGGAATTTCTTTGCTCAATTCGTCGGCTTTGGCGATTGCGCCTTTCATTCCCTTTGCGCCCTCGGTAAGCACAAGCTCCGCACCGTACGCCTTCATAAGCTGGCGGCGCTCAACCGACATGGTTTCCGGCATAACGATAATTATTCTGTAACCCCTTGCCGCCGCCACAGCCGCAAGACCTATTCCGGTGTTGCCCGAGGTCGGCTCGATTATTACAGAACCGGGTTTCAGCCTGCCGCTTTTCTCCGCGTCGTCTATCATCGCCTTTGCAATACGGTCCTTGACCGAGCCTGCGGGATTGAAATATTCAAGCTTTACTAAAACCTTAGCCTTTAAACCGTGCTTTTTTTCAATGTGGGTAAGTTCGAGAAGAGGTGTTTTTCCGATCAGCTGATCGGCAGATGTATATATTTTTGACATGCTAATCTACTCCTTATATTACTTAATTTTTTTAAATCCATGCTCTAAATCCGCAATAATATCGTCTATATGCTCCGTACCGATAGAAAGGCGAACCGTATTCGGTTTGATTCCGCTTTTAAGAAGCTCTTCTTCGCTCATCTGCGAATGTGTTGTTGACGCGGGGTGAATTACAAGGGATTTTACATCGGCGACATTTGCAAGCAAAGAGAAAAGCTCAAGCGATTCGGTGAATTTCTTTGCTTTTTCGGCATCGCCCTTAACTTCAAAGGTGAAAATCGAAGCCGCGCCGTTCGGGAAATATCTGTTATAAAGCTCTTTTTGTTTCCCGCTTGCAAGCGAAGGATGATTCACCCTTTCGACCTGCGGATGATTTTCAAGAAATTCGACAACCTTTAAAGCGTTTTCCACATGCCGCTCAACGCGCAAAGACAAGGTTTCAAGCCCCTGTAAAAGCAGGAAAGAGTTAAACGGCGAAATCGTCGCGCCCTGATCCCTCATAAGAGTGGTCCGAAGCTTTAATATGTAGGCAAGATTGCCGCACGCTTCGGTGAATACAACCCCGTGATACGACGGATTGGGCTTTGAAAGCCCGGGGAATTTATCGTTCGCCGCCCAGTCGAATTTGCCCGAATCTACCACAACGCCGCCCATTACAGTTCCGTGACCGCCGATGAATTTTGTGGCGGAGTGGACGACAATATCCGCGCCGTGTTCAATGGGTCTTAAAAGATAGGGCGTCGCAAAGGTATTATCAACGATAAGCGGTATTCCGTGACGGTGCGCGATTTTTGAGAGCGCCTCGATATCAATTACGTCGGAATTCGGATTTCCCAGCGTCTCGGCATAGATAAGCTTTGTATTCGGCTTAATAGCTTTTTCTATTCTTTCAAAATCCGACGGAGCGGCGAAGGTAACGTCAACTCCCTGATCCTTTAACGTATTCGCAAAAAGATTGTATGTACCGCCGTAAAGATTTGAAGAAGCGACGATATGGTCGCCGGCACGCGCTATGTTCTGTACCGCATAGGTTATAGCCGCCGAACCCGAAGCAGTTGCCAAAGCCGCCGCTCCGCTCTCAAGCGCCGCTATGCGCTTTTCAAAAACGTCCGAGGTGGGATTCATAAGTCTTGTATAAATATTCCCGCCCTCGGATAGTCCGAAGCGTCCCGCCGCCTGCGCCGAATCTTTAAATACATAAGATGTGGTTGCGTAAATCGGAACCGCTCTCGCGTCGGTCGCGGGGTCGGGAGACTCCTGCCCCACGTGTAATTGTAAGGTTTCAAATTTATAATTGCTCATTTTTATTATTTCCTTTCGTTATTGAATGTACTTTTGCAACATCGGCACATTCGCCCGAAACGGAAATTAGCTCTCACAAGAGCCTCAAAAATATTTGTTTTGTTCTTCATATCATTTACCTACCAATCCGATATGTTGATAGTATTATAACATTATTTTCCTATCTTGTCAATAGGTTAATGTAATTTTTTTAAAATTATTTTTCCGACTTATTGCAAAGCTCGGTCATCCGGTTAGCAAAGCCGGCAATATATTTTCTCATTTTAGCTGTATAATATAAATTTTATCCGACAATATACTTTAAATATTATTAATATTTTTTTAAAAAAGGTCTTTTTGTGTCGAAGATTTTGTGTTATTATATATATGTGATTTTTCAATTGAATATTTTGACTGACACGGAGGGCTTTAGCGTGAAAAATCACGCTAAACACAATATAGGGACGGCGTTCCGCTCGCCTTTTATTTATAAAAGGCAACCGCGAAACATGCCGGTATAATCTCCATTCGCCGCTAAGGGAGATTTCATAACCTATTTGTGCTGACGCTTTAGCGGCAGAATGGAGATTATTATGGCAAGTATTGATTTCAAGCACACCCCTTACGGCGACCTTGCGCTTATCAGCATGCGCGGCTGCGAGGATATCGCGTCACAGGTAGACTACTACTTAAAGCAATGGCGCAATATTCCCGAGGACGAATCCTTTGTAGTAGCTGCAAACTGTCCGCGTTTCGGCACCGGTGAAGCAAAAGCGGTTCTTAAGCACACCGCCAGAGGTCTTGACGCCTACATTATCTGCGACTGCTTTAATTACAGCGTAACCTATAAGATGTACGGTCAGACGGTTCCTATGAGTCCCGACGACCATTATCAGGATTTAAAGCGCGTTATCGCGGCGCTCGGCGGCAAGGCGAGAAGAATTACCGTTATAATGCCAATGCTCTACGAGGGCAGACAGCACAGAAGAACCGCCCGTGAATCGATGGACTGCGCAATGGCGCTTCAGGAGCTTGTCGCAATGGGTGTAAAAAATATTATTACATTTGACGCGCACGATCCGAGAGTCAATAACGCCATCCCGCTTGACGGTTTCGACAATGTTCAGGCGGCATATCAGATGATTAAAGCCCTTTTAAAAACCGTTCCCGATATCAAGCTCGACCGCGACCATACCATGATAGTGTCTCCGGACGAGGGCGGAATGGGCCGGTGCATTTACTATTCCTCAGTATTAGGGCTGGAGCTCGGTATGTTCTACAAGCGCCGCAACTATTCGGTAATAGTCAACGGCAGAAACCCGATAGAAGCGCATGAATTCCTCGGTAACGATATTACAGGCAAGGATTTAATACTTGTCGACGATATGATTTCCTCAGGTGAGTCTATGCTCGACATCGCGGCAAAGCTTAAGGAAAAAGGCGCCGGCAGAATTTTCATTTTCTCCACCTTCGGTCTTTTCGTCGAAGGACTTCAAAAATTCGACGAATATTATGAACAAGGCAAGATAGATAAAATCTTCACCACTAACCTTATCTATCAGTCACCTGAGCTTTTGGCGCGTGACTGGTACTGCAGCGTAAATATGTCGAAATATATAGCGTTACTGGTTGATACTCTAAACTGCGATAACTCAATCAGCAGTCTGCTCGACCCGGTTGACCGTATCAAGAAGATCGTTGCAAAATACGGACAGAATAAATAATATCATTTAAATTTATCGCTGTTTAAGTCTGAGAAATATTTTGATTTTCTTTATATTTCTCAGACTTTTTTGCTTTTATAAACGCTCCTGAATATCGTTTTTATATTTAAAAAATAAAAATTAGATTTTTTTCTTGACTTTGTATCTTAATTATGGTATAGTATTTAGGCGCTGAAAAATGCTGGTGTAGCTCAGTTGGTAGAGCAGCTGATTTGTAATCAGCAGGTCGGGGGTTCAAGTCCGTCCACCAGCTCCACCTTTCGAGTAAAGTTTTATCTTTCTTGAAACAAAAAATATATATGGGAGAGTTCCCGAGTGGCCAAAGGGGACAGACTGTAAATCTGCTGCTTTCAGCTTCGATGGTTCGAATCCATCCTCTCCCACCATATTGTGGGTGCAAAATAGATACCCACCCCGAAAACCCACTAACCATCACG
>JAEDNG010000073.1 GCA_016302625.1 Clostridiaceae bacterium | reverse complement strand
ATTTTAGGCGGAATCGGCGCGGGCGTAGGTCTCGGTGTCTTAGCAGTAGTTACGGGTGTTATCGGATACGGCTCCGACCGAATAAAGTACTGGCTTGACCCGTGGGCGGACGCGAAGGGACTCGGCTTTCAGACAATCCAGTCGCTTTTAGCTATCGGCTCAGGCGGCATTTTGGGACGCGGAATAGGTCAGTCAAGACAAAAGTATCTCTGGCTGCCCGAACCGCATAACGATTTTATTTTCGCGATAGTCTGCGAGGAATTAGGTCTTATAGGCGCGCTGATTATAATACTTCTTTTCTGTCTGCTTGTCTGGCGAGGCTTTACTATCGCCATGCGCGCGCAGGATAAATTCGGCTCGCTTTTAGCTTTGGGACTTACCTTTCAGGTAGGACTTCAGGCAATGCTTAATATATGGGTTGTAACCAACACGATACCGAATACCGGAATAAGTCTCCCGTTTTTCAGCTACGGCGGAACATCGCTTTTGATACTGCTTGCTGAAATGGGAATCGTGCTTTCGGTATCGCGCGGCGCGTCTATTGAAAAAAGCTAAAAAGGAGTGTAAAACGTATGAAAATATTATTTGCGGGCGGAGGTACCGCCGGGCATATCAATCCGGCGCTTGCCGTCGCGGGTTATATAAAGGAGCGCCACCCCGACGCGGAGATTTCCTATGTCGGAACGGCGGATAAGCTTGAAGCAAGGCTTGTCCCCGAAAAGGGCTACGATTTTTATACAATAGATGTAGCCGGCTTTCAGCGCAAGCTCTCCCTTAAAAATATCGGAAGAAATATCGCGGCTGTCGGAAAAGTGATTTCCTCCTCAGCAGATTCAAAGAAAATACTTAAAAAAGTAAATCCCGATATAGTTGTCGGAACGGGCGGCTATGTAAGCGGTCCTGTACTTCGAGAGGCGCAGAAATTAGGCTTTAAAACCGCGATACATGAACAGAACGCTTTTCCGGGAGTAACCACAAAAATGCTGGCGGAAAAGGCTGACAGGGTAATGCTTGCCATGCCAGAGGCTGAAAAATATCTGAAATTAAATAGAGAGCCTATAATAACCGGAAACCCCGTCCGTGAGGAGCTTTTAAAAATAACAAGGGAAGAGGCAAGGGCAAAGCTGGGGCTTGATAACCGCCCGCTTATTCTTTCTTTCGGGGGTTCGCTCGGGGCAAGACGTATCAACGAGGCGACAGCGGAGCTTATTAAATGGCACAACGGCACCGATAAATTTTATCATATTCACGGTACAGGCAAGGCAGGATATGATGCGATGATGTCGTCGCTTGAGGGAACAAAGCTTTCCGATGTAATCGATGTCCGCGAATATATAAACGATATGGACGTGTGCATGGCGGCGGCTGACCTTGTTATATGCAGGGCGGGTGCTATAACTCTTAGCGAGCTTTGCTGCTGCGGCAAGCCGTCGGTGCTTATCCCGTCGCCCTATGTAGCGGAAAACCACCAGTACCACAACGCGATGACCCTTAAAAAAGCGGGAGCCGCCGAGGTACTTGAAGAAAAGGATTTAAGCGGTGAGAGCCTTATAAATGCGGTGTCCCATATTATAGAAAATAAGCCAAAGCTTGAAAAAATGGGAAATAATGCAAAAGGGCACGCGATTATTGACGCAAATAAAAGAATTTACAATGTTTTGATGCAATTATACACCGGAGCGTGACACTTTGAGCGCTTTCGCATAGTATGAACTGTGAGAAAAGTTTTTACTGTGAGAGGGTGCGGTTAATGTCTGAAATACTGATTAACGGCGGAAATCCGCTTTCGGGCGAAATCACCGTTCAGGGAGCGAAAAACAGCGTGCTTCCGGTGCTTGCGGCGACAATACTGTGCGAGGGTGAAAGCGTTATACATAACTGTCCGCGGCTTTCGGACGTTGAAACCTCGCTTAAAATTTTAAGGCATTTAGGTTTAAAGGCGGTCAAGCAGGGCGATACCGCCGTAATCGACGGCACGAAAATCAGTGAATACGATATTCCCGACAGCCTTATGCGGGAAATGCGCTCGTCGGTCGTTTTCCTGGGCGCGGTAATAGGAAGAACCGGAAAAGCCGTTATAAGCAGTCCGGGCGGCTGTGAATTGGGGCCGAGACCCATAGATCTGCATTTATCTGCGCTGAGTCTTATGGGGGTTACGATTACCGAGGAACACGGATATTTAACCTGTACAGCCGAAAACGGACTTTACGGTGCGGAGATTAATCTCGGCTTTCCGAGTGTTGGGGCTACCGAAAATATTATTTTAGCCGCGGCGACCGCTAAAGGAAAAACGGTAATTCACGGCGCGGCAAAGGAGCCTGAAATCAGCGACCTTGCGGATTTTCTTAACAGCGCGGGGGCGCGAATTTACGGCTGCGGCTCGGATACAGTCAGCATTTACGGAGTGGAAAGGTTAAAGGGAACGGAGCATACAATAATTCCCGACCGTATTGCCGCCGCTACCTACATGGCGTGCGCCGCGGTCACGGGAGGAAAAATTACCCTTAATAACGTCATGCCGTCACATATGGTATCGGTTCTGTGGGTTTTCAGAGAGTCCGGCTGTAATGTTGAGCTTAACGGCAAAAGTATAACGGTTACAGCGCCTCGGCGGCTTTGCCGCGTTCCGACGATAAGAAGTCTCGTTTACCCGGGCTTTCCGACCGACGCGGGACCTATCGTTGTGGCAATGCTGTCCGTAGCGGACGGAACCTCCGTTTTTGTTGAAAATATATTTGAAAACAGATTTCGGTTTGCCGATGAATTAAAGCGTTTCGGCGCAAAAATCAAAACCGAGGGCAAGGTCGCGGTTATCGAGGGAGTAAGCGAGCTCTCGGGAGCAGAATGCAAGGCAACCGATCTTCGCGGCGGCGCGGCGCTTGTGATTGCGGCACTTAAAGCAGGCGGAAAATCGATAATAGGCGAAATTCAGCATATCGAACGCGGATATGACGGTATTACAGATAGACTTTCGGCGCTCGGCGCGGATATAAGATTGATTGAAAAATAAACGCTCTGTCGCGGATTTTAAGATATCGGGGTGAAAAAATGAAAAAGACTGTTACGGAAGACGAGTTTATAAAGAAAAGAAAGGCGCGTCAGAAAAAATTAAGAAAAAGACGCATTATAAGAGGATTTATACTGTTTTTTATCCTGCTTATCGCAGTAGGTGTAACGCTGTCGCTCACTGTGCTGTTCCCGATTGAAACGGTAAAGGCGGGCGGCAGCGAAAAATATACTTCCGAGCAGATTGCTCATGCGAGCGGTATTAAAAAAGGCGGCAATCTGTTTATGTCGGCTGTGGACGAGAGCGCCCTTAAATACACACTTCCGTACATTGAAAGCGTTAAAATAAAGCGCGAGCTTCCGGGGACAATTACTGTTACCGTAACCGACGCGGAAGAATTTGCGTGTTATTTTAAGGACGGAAAATATTATGCTGTGAGCAGGGCGGGGCATGTGCTCAACTGCTATGACAGTCTGCCCGAGAGAATATTTGAAATCCGTGCACCGGACGTAAAGTGTGAGGTCGGAAAGGGAATTGAGTTTTCCGGGGAAAAAAGTCAGAAACTGATTGAACAGATACTCGAATGTTCCAAGGAACAGGGAATAAATATAAACAGTGTGGACATAACTGATGAGCTTGCCATTACCGTTAAGGCGGAAAATCGCTTTAATGTTAATTTCGGGAGCGCGAATTTTCTTGAAAACAAATTTGCACATCTTGCGGGAATGATAAAAAATATAGGAGCCGACAAAACCGGAAAAATCAATTTGAGTATGTGGACAAACTCTCAAACCCAGGGAACCTTTGTCGAAGGAGGCCTTGAATAAGGCAAAAAAGTGAATTTTTATCTCATAATCAGATTATTTTTTATCAGATTAAAAAAAATTACAAAAATGTAATAAAAAGTGTTGAAATTTAAAAAGAGATATGTTAATATCTTTATATACGTATAATGATTGGTGAAAGTGGAAACACAAAAGTGTTTCCACAAGCCGCTTTAGCGGCTTAGCAAAATCTTTTAAGATTTTGCTCACTATTCATTTTAATGAGAATGGTCTGATTTTCAAAGAAAATCAGATACCAAATCGCTGATTTGGTATCGAAATCATGCCCTAAAAGACATGATTTCGACTTTCCATTATCATTATAATTATTCGGATATAATATCTAATTTACATAAATACGGAGGAATTCAAAATGCCATTTGAAGTTGCAGAAGAACAGGAAAATGTTGTACAGATAAAGGTTGTCGGTGTCGGCGGCGGCGGCGGAAACGCTGTCAACCGCATGGTGGACGCCGGCGTTCGCGGTGTTGAGTTTATTGCGGTTAATACCGATAAAGCCGCTCTTATTCAGTCTAAGGCTAATCAGAAAATTCAGATAGGTGATAAAACCACAGGCGGTATGGGCGCCGGCGGAAATCCGGATAACGGACATGCTGCCGCTGAGGAGTCACGCGACGAGATCGCCGCGGCTATCCGCAGCGCGGATATGATATTCATTACCGCTGGTATGGGCGGCGGTACAGGAACAGGAGCCGCGCCGATTGTTGCCGCCATTGCTAAGGAACTCGGCATACTTACCGTAGGAATAGTTACAAAGCCTTTCGCTTTTGAGGGTAAAAAGCGTATGACTCAGGCCGAGGCGGGAATCGCCGCTCTCAGAGAGCAGGTCGACAGCCTTGTTGTTATTCCTAACGAGCGTCTGAAATTCGTTTCCGAGCAGAAGATTACCTTTAAGAATGCGTTTGATATCGCTGATGACGTTCTCCGTCAGGGCGTTCAGAGTATTTCCGAGCTTATCAACGTTACCGCGCTTGTCAACCTCGACTTTGCCGATGTTAAGTCTATTATGGCTGACGCGGGCTACGCTCACATGGGCGTCGGCTTCGCAACAGGCCGCGACAAGGCAGAGCAGGCTGCACGCGCCGCTATCAGCAGTCCGCTTATCGAGACTTCAATGGAAAATGCACGCGGAGTTATTATCAGCATCACAGGCTCTGTCGATATCGGGCTTGAAGAGGTCGAGCTTGCTTCCTCAATTATTTCCGACATGGCTCATCCGGATGCAACCATTATCTGGGGTGCTCAGCTTGACGATACGCTTGAGGATACAATCCGTGTTACGGTTGTCGCAACGGGTCTGGGCGACGACAGAAAAGACGAAAAGAACAATGACCTTGCATCTCTCCTCGGAAATTCAAACGATGATGACGAGAGCTACAGCGATGTTATAAATTTCTTTAAGAAAGACTGATAAATAGCCTTTTTAAAACAAATAAAGAGCATATAGGTTTTCCGTTTAACCGAAAGTCTGTATGCTCTTTTTATATTATAAAAT
>JAEDNG010000072.1 GCA_016302625.1 Clostridiaceae bacterium | reverse complement strand
ACCGTGTGAATGGTGTTTGCAAAGGACATTATTTTTGTATCGTAACCCGTACTCCACAAAAGCGCTATTTCCGCCATGGAATCACCCGACGAGCCGTTTAAATAAATAACGTTTTCGTTAAGACGGTCCTTTTTACTCTTTTCAAGCAAAAATTCAACGTAAGACTTAATTCCGCCCTCAAAATGCAGATCTTCCTCTCTGCCCGGAATATCGGCGTCGCTGCGCTCGTCGCGGAGAACAATTCTTATTCCCGCGTTAAGAAATGCCTGCTCGCGGAGTCTGTTTAAAAGAATGTCGAAATCGTAACGTGTGGTATCTGTAAATATTGTCGGGTCGGGCTTAAAGGTTACCTTTGTGCCGGTCTTATCGGTATCACCGATGACCGTTAAATCAGTTTTTATATTACCCTTTTCATATCTTTGAAGATAAATATGGCTTCCGTCGCATATTTCGACTTCTAACCAGTCGGAAAGAGCGTTAACAACCGAAGCACCCACTCCGTGAAGTCCGCCCGAAACCTTATAGCCGCTGCCGCCGAACTTTCCGCCCGCGTGAAGAATGGTAAATACGACGCTAACCGTAGGAATTCCTTTCTGCGGGTGAATTCCTACCGGTATTCCTCGGCCGTTATCGGTAACACGGATTATACCGTCGTCAAGAATTTCAACCAGTATTTTGTCACAATATCCCGCCAATGCCTCGTCAATTGAGTTATCCACAATTTCATAGACAAGATGGTGGAGACCGCGCTCACCTGTAGAGCCGATATACATTCCGGGGCGTTTTCTTACAGCCTCCAGTCCCTCCAATACCTGTATGGAATTTTCGTCGTAGCTTTCCGTAACAGGCGCCGTTATGTCATTACTCATTTTTATAACATTCCTTTCATATCTAAAGAAAACAGTTTACAGAGAATCAATAAATCCCGAACGCTTTAAAAGCGTGGAAGAAGAAAGCTGAGAAATATAAACCTTTGCTTTTTTGCCTTTTTCTCCGCAAACAGCAAAGGATTTCGGCAATTCATAGGAAACGGTTATTACTTCACCGTTTTTTTCAGCCTTTTCCAAAAATTTTCTCGTGTGTTTTGAAATAGTTGTACTTTCAAGGTCAAAAATACCTATAACGTCACGCGAGCGCACCACAGTGTCCTGTCCTAAATGTATATACATTAAACAACCCGTCCGTTTTTAATATTTATAAGCTTTCCCTTTTTAAGATTTGCCGCGTTTGACGGATCACAGCAGGTGATAAAGGACTGTATACCTTTTATGTGATTTAAAATGTAATTCTGCCTTTCGGGGTCAAGCTCGCTCATAACATCGTCAAGCAGAAAAACCGGATATTCACCCGAAATTTTTCTTATAACCTCCGCCTCGGAAAGCTTTACTGAAAGAGCAACGCTCCTTTTCTGACCCTGTGAGCCGAAGCTTCTCGCCGAAATGCCGTTTATTTTAAAATCAAGGTCGTCCCTGTGAGGACCTACCGAGGTAGAGCCGGTATACATATCTTCTTTCCTGGCATTTTTAAGCTGTTCTTCAAAATTTTCTGTTTGACAGCAGCAGATATATTCGGTTTGCAGGGTTTCCTTTCCGCAGGAGAGACCGCTGTAAACCTCGGGTAAAAATTCACTAAGCCCCCGAATATATCTTTTTCGGAACTCTATTATTTTCCGTCCGTTAGAAGCTATTTCCGCTTCAAAAACGTCAAGCATAACAGAAAGTGTGGAATCGTATTTGTAATCCTTAATTATTCTGTTGCGCTGGGTAACCGCACGGGCGTAATTTTTAGCAATTCCGATAAAACCCGGATAAAGCTGACCTATCGCGATGTCCAAAAACCGACGTCTTACCGACGGACCGCCGCTTACAAGCTCCAAATCTATCGGAGAGAAAACTATCGCCTTAAACTTTCCCGCCAGCAGTGACGCATTTTTAAGCTTGTTATTGTTAAAAACCGCGGTTCTGTGTTCTTTTATTTCGATTTCCGCGTCGTTTTCAATACCTTCCGCCTTAAATTTAAGCGAAAGATTTGCTTTTTCACAGCCGAATTTAACAAACGCCGAATCCTTGGAATTTCTGAAGCTTTTAATTCCGGTAAAAAGCCATATACCCTCTAAAATATTGGTTTTTCCCTGCGCGTTTTCTCCGCATATTACATTCATCTCGTCAAATGAATTTAAATCAAGCTTTTCAATATTCCGAAAATTTGAACAGCCAAAGCTTAATATCCTCATTCTATAACAAAACCGCCACCGTCATATTCGACCGTATCGCCGCTTACAAGCTTTTTTCCCCTCATAAGGCAGGTTTCACCGTTAACCTTGACCTCGCCGTTTTGAATTACAAGCTTGGCATGTCCCCCTGTTGAAACCATAGAGGCTAATTTCATAGCGCTGTCAAGCCGGATAAAATTCTCCCTGACGGCAATTTTTTTATATTCCATTATCTTAACCTCATCGGCATTATCATGTATTTAAAATCGTCGCCGTCGATAGGTGAAATAAGCACGCCGGCGTTCGAGCCGTTAAACAATATCTGAACCTGCTCAGTGTCAACCGCCTTTAGAGCCTCCAAAAGATAACGGCTGTTAAGACCTATTTCAAAATTTTCACCCTCAAGCTTGGTGTTAAAGGTTTCTGTAGCTCTGCCGACAGATGTAGCGCAGGTAAAAACCGCGTTTAATTCATTAAAATAACAGCGTACAGGGGTTGAAAAGGATTCGCTTATAAGTAAAGATACACGCTCAATTGTGTCGATAAGCTCCCTTGTATTAACAACCACTCTCTGCTTATGCTCGGTAGGGATGGTCTTTTGATAGTTTACAAACTCACCCTCCAAAAGACGTGAAATAAATTCGTATCCGTTAAAATTAAAGCTAATGAGCCTTTCTCCAACGTTTATTTCAATACTTTCGGTTTCATCGTCTATAAGCTTTACCGCTTCTCCGATTGCTCTGCCCGATACAATAAAGGAAAAATCGTCGGATATGTCAACCTTTTGCTTGCGTATTGCAAGGCGGTAGCCGTCGATTGCGACAAACTGCATTATCCCGTCCTCAATTGTGACGTTGATACCTGTAAGCACAGGCTTTGCACCCTCATTCTGAGCGGCGGCAAAAATAGTTCCCTTTACCATTTCATTAAGTATTTTTCCGTTTATTACTATGCTTTTATTTCTTTCGGGAGACGGCATTTCCGGAAAATCGGCGGCAGCCATACCCATGATGTCGAAGGTAGCCTCGCCGCATTTGATATTGCAGTTAAGGCGTGAGTCGGCTGTGACTTCTACTTGCAAGCCGTTCATTCTGCGAAGAATATCTGCAAGAAGTCTTGCGTTTATGACAATATCTCCCGGCTCGTCGCACTTAGCATATATTTCCTTTTTCATTCCCATTTCAAGGTTGTAGGCTATAAGAGTAATTTTTCCCTGTTCTGCAGAGATTAAAACGCCTTCAAGCACCGGCATTGAGGTTTTTGATCCGACTACTCTCTGAAGTCTTGATACCGCATCAAGCAGAGACGCTCGCTCAACAGAAAAAATCATGTTTTTTCCTCCTAAAAATAAATTAAAATAACAGTAATAATAAGCGGTGTTAAAAAGGTTAATAAGCTGTGATTTTTCGCTTATTAAGAGGGTTTGGGTTGGTTAATAAATGTTTGATAAAATTTTGATAAATATCAGCTTTAAAGTTATTAACAAGAAATTTAATAACTTATGTGTTTATTAAGGTTGAAAAAGTGGAAAAATTAAAACCCCGTACTGTCGCTTTTAAGATTTTTAATAATATCGTCGACTAACTCTTTCTGATAAGGCTTGTCCTTTAAAAATTCTTCAATACGGTTTACGTTGTAAAGAACGGTGGTGTGGTCCTTTCCGAAGCTTTCGCCGATTGCTTTATAAGAAAGATTTGTTGTTTCTCTTGCTATATACATAGCAACCTGGCGCGCCAGAGCAAGCGCCGCTGTACGGCGGTTTGAAAGTATATCACTTTCCGATACATTATAGGTTTTAGCAACCTCGGAAATGATTTTATCAATTTTGATGGGTTCCGGCTGAGTATCGTTAATAACGTCCCTTATAAGTCCCTGAACAACCGTCATGGTAGGCATTTTATTCTGAATTGAAATATATGCGTGAAGCTTTTTCACAACTCCCTCAAGCTGACGGGTATTGACCTTGATATGCTCGGCAATGTAATAAATCAGAGCTTCGTCTATTTCAATGTGCATCTGCTCGCATTTTTTATTTATAATTCCGACCCTTGTTTCAAAATCGGGTGGTGTTATATCTGCCGACAGGCCGCTTTCAAATCGGGAGCGGATACGGTCATCAAGGGTTTTTATTTCTTTTATCGGGCGGTCAAGAGTTACTACTATTTGCTTATTGTTCTGATAAAGTGTGTTAAAGGTGTTGAAAAACTCCTCTTGGGTCTGCTCCTTGCCGGCGATAAAATGAATGTCGTCAATCAGCAACACATCAACGTTTCTGAATTTGTTTCTGAAATCGTCTATCGAGCCTAAACCTAACTTACCCTCCTGCAAAGCCTTGATAAGCTGGTTTGTAAAATCTTCTCCCCTTGTATACTCAATTTTTTTATAGGGAAAGTTTTTCTTTATTTCGTTTTTTATCGCAAGCATAAGGTGGGTTTTACCTACGCCCGACGGACCGTAAATCACAAGCGGATTGTATGAATTTGATGGATTGGTGGCAACCGAATAAGACGCCGCGTGAGCAAAACGGTTGGTAGAGCCGACCACAAAATTTGAAAAGGTAAAGAAATCCTCAAAGGAAAGACCGTCGCTGAACTGTTCGGCTTTAATGATTTTCTCCTCGTCGTCCTCAAAAATAATCTTCACGTTTAATTCAATGCCCATTACGTTCTTAATGGATTTCTTTAAAACCTCAGTGTAATTCTGTTCAACAACACCCCTCATATATTCGTTGTTGATAGAAAGTATAAATTCACCGGCGTCGAGAGAAACGGGCTTTAAGTCTTTCAAAAAGCAATTAAACGCTACTTCCGAAATTGTTTTTTTACATTCCTCACAAACGGCGGACCAAATGTCGTCAATGGAACTTATCGGCATTATGTAAACCACCCTTTATATAATATATATATTACTTATAATCTAATATATTATAACATAGAAACTTTATTATTTCAACTTTTTTAGAGTTAAAAAGTGCATTAATTTAATATTGGCGGCAAAAATAATAAAAAAAGTCCGGGAGTGAGTTAAAACGGGTATCAGAACCGACCTTGCAATCGATATTACAGAGGATATGGCAGGGAGTATAAACGGAATTGAAGAAAGCAGCGAAACAATAGAAGATATAAAAACAACAAAAATAAAAATAACCTCAAA
>JAEDNG010000071.1 GCA_016302625.1 Clostridiaceae bacterium | reverse complement strand
GTTGGCATTGTTTTTCGAGGGCGATGCCGAAGTCAGAAGCAAGTAAAGATGTTATTAAAAAACAGAAACGGTGAAAATTACCGTTTCTGTTTTTTATGATACAAATATTAGCAAAGAAATTTGCTATTCGTGTTTTAAACAATAAAACTGTCCCACCCTGCCGTAATGCGCTTAAAATAACCTGCGTATAGCAGGTGGGTGCCGGCCACACGGTTTCGCGCTCCCTTCTTCCGAACTCGGCACAGCCGCGGGAGGTCTGCAATCCGCCGTATGAGCTTTGGCCCCTGATTAAAAAGGTTGTAGGGTTATATAAGACGCGGTCCGCGAACAGCGCAGGACATTTATTGTTTATTAAATTTACGGCCTACTGATTGTCAATCTCGAAAAAATCCTCAAGTCTTTCAACAAATGCGTCGGCGATAGTTTCGTACTCGTCGTCATCCTCGATTTCGTAATAATACTCGTCGCCGTTTTCTTCCTCGCCCGCCTTAACAATCACAAGCTCGCCGCTGTCGTTAAGGGTATCCTGCGGATTATCGTAAACCGGCAGCATGGCAAGATAACGTCCGGTATCGGTCTCAATCGCGTCAAGCACCTCAAAGGTATATTCCTTGCCGTCATCATCAGATAGAGTGACTATATCGGGATTGTAATCGTCTTTATTCTTAATCTCGTCCATAATGAACCTCCGTTCATAAGTCTTATTATATTGTAACCCCATTTTGCCTTTAAGTCAATGGGAAATAGGGGAAATTTCTTCGATTTGGCTAATTTCTTCACGGTGGGTTTCATAATCGATAACCTTTTTAAACTGGGTTTCGTAAAGCAGCTTGTATTTAGGACTGACTTTTACAAGCTCCGCATGCGCCCCGGTCTCGGTTATAACGCCGTTTTCGATAACCATAATTTTATCAGCCGCGATAACCGTGGACAGGCGGTGGGCGATAACAAGGCTTGTTCTGCCGACCATTATGCTGTTAAGCGCCGCCTGGATAAGGCTTTCAGAAATGGAATCAAGTGAGGAGGTTGCTTCGTCAAGAATAAGAATCTTAGGATTTTTAAGCACCACACGCGCAATGGAAACGCGCTGCTTTTCGCCGCCTGAAAGCTTTAGTCCTCTGTTTCCTACAACGGTATCGAATTTTTGAGGAAGACCCAAAATAAAATCGTAAATATTAGCGACCTTACAGGCGTTTTCAATTTCCTCTCTTGTCGCGCCGGGCTTTGCGTAAAGGAGATTTTCGAGAATCGTGCCGTTAAACAAATAGGTGTCCTGCGTTACAATTCCGATATTGGTTCTGAGATACGCTAAATCGAAATTCCGCACGTCCTCGCCCGCAACCTTAACGCTACCTGAGGTAACATCGTAAAGTCGGGGGATCATGCCGATTATCGTGGACTTCCCCGCACCCGAGGTGCCCACAAGGGCATACATTTTTCCGTTGGGCACAAAAAAGCTTATGCCCTTTAAAATCTCGTTGCCGGGTTCATATGAAAAATGCACGTTCGAAAATTCAATACTGCTGTTATTAAGCGGCGGCTTTATGGGATTTTCAGGGTTTTCTATGTCACACTTGCGGTCGAAATATTCAAAAATTCTCGTAAACAGCGCAAGGGAGCGCACGAAGTCCACCTGCAAATCAAGCAGCTGTCTTACGGGCTGATAAAGTCGGTTTACAAGAGCTACCACAACCGCGATATCCCCGACGGTAAGCCCTGTGTCAATGTGGCTGATAACAAGGAAGCCGCCTGCAAAATAGATAAGCAGAGGCGCGATTTGAATAAACATGCCCAAAAAGACGTGAAACCAGCTGCTGGCACGCTGTTCCTTTATGGTGACCTTTGTCGCCTCGTCGTTTATTTTGCGGAATTTTTCATATTCGGTTTTTTCCTTTGTAAACAGCTTCACAAGCATTGAGCCGCTTACCGAAAGGGTTTCATCTACATGCTGATTAAGCTCGTCCTGCTTTTCCTGAGCCTTGCTTACAAGCTCCCAGCGCTTTTTGCCGACCGATTTGGTCGGAAGAATTAAAAGCGGAAGCACGATAAGTCCCACGATCGCAAGCCGCCAGTCGGTATAAAACAGATAGAAAACCGAGGTGATGACGGTCAGAATATTGCTTACAAAAGAGGTGAGAATGACCGAAATTACCGAGCTTACCCCGTTTATATCGCTGTTCATGCGGGTTATAATGTCGCCCTGCTTCTCGTTTGTGAAAAATGCGTGCGACATATGCTGTAAATGGTCATACATCTGATTGCGCATATCGTAAATTATCTTTTGTGATATCCATGAATTTATGTACTGCTCAAGCACGCTGATTATCTGCGCCGCCGCCATGACAACGAAGGCTAATATAACAAGCCGGACAAGCGGGGCTATTTGCCCACCGTCCACAATGGCGTCAACGATTTTTCCGGTTATTATCGACGGGAAAAGCCCCAACACCGCCGAAACAAACAGCGCGGCGAAAACGGCTGCAAACTGCCATTTGTACGGTTTTAAATAGCCGAGTATCCTTTTAAGGAGTGTTTTTGTAACCTTGGGGCTTTGCTTTTTTTCTTCTTCTGTCAAAAATCCGCGGGGACCGCCTCCGATACGTCCGGGTCCCCTCATGCCTGCCGGAGGCGGCATCATAGGTCTCATAATTGTATCTCCGTTTCATTGTTAATACATATATACTATTTTAACATATTTTCGGAAGTTTGCCATATTTTTTAACAAACTGTTAATTTGCATAAAAGTTTTAAAAAAGTGCTTGACAAACTATAAAACATGCTTTATAATAAAACCAGACAAAAGGAAAGGAGCTGACAAACCGTGAGAGAGGATACTCCACCGGCTTCTTGTCAAAATAAAATGAAAGCGGTGAGTCCAATGAAGTAATTATCGGCAACCCAAAACCATAATAAATTTACGGTGAGTCCAATGCACAGATAATTTTAATTCCGAAAGGAATTTACATATAACCCACAAAAGGTGATTTATATGATTGTGAGGAAATTTGCTTTCAAATAAATTGATTTGGGTGATACCAATGTACAGTTCAGTTTAACGCTCGGTTAAATTACATTCTTAAAAAAACAGATATTAAATTGTCTTTGCAATGCAAACGCATTTACCGACATTTTCAATTGATATTAAATTATTACCGTATTACCGGTTCACGGATATAGATTTAATTCTGAGCAATTCTTTTAAACTTAATATGTAAAAAATCTAAACAGCTATGGCAAATTAGGTCATAGCTGTTTTTTTGCGCATAAAAAGAATATTACGGACAACCCCGTCATATTATTTAGTGTGAGGTGATGTTATTTGGAAAACAATGAGAGATTTGAAAGTGCACTTTACGGGGTAAATAGGCGTATCCGTTCGGTGCTTGAGCAAATTCCCGCGGTTGTCAAGGGGAGCGCAGAGGAAATAAGACTTCGCTGCGGACTGCCCGTGGCGCTTACGGTGAGCGGAGAGACGGTGTTTGTGCTCGAAAACGGACAAACCTCTTTCTGTATAACCCGCGACCTTTTAAAAGCAGAGAAATCGGACCTTGAAGAAAGCTTTAAGCTTTTGTGCAAAAGCTCGGTCTACGCCCATACCGAGGAACTTAAAAACGGCTTTGTCATGATGGAGAACGGGCACAGGGCGGGAGTGTGCGGCACTCTTACCGAAAACGGCTCTATGCACGATATTTCTTCAATTAATATCAGAATAGCGCGCGAAATTTTCGGTGCGGCGAACGATATCGCAAGGGAGTACCGCGGAGGAGGGCTTCTTATAGCGGGTCCTCCCGGGAGCGGAAAGACGACGGTGCTGCGTGACCTTGTAAGACAGCTTTCCGACGGTCGATGGGGGAAAATATACCGCATTGCGGTGATAGACAGCCGCGGCGAGCTTTCGGGCAGCTTTGAGGGAAAGAGCGAAAACGATCTGGGTGCTAACAGCGACGTACTTGTGACTTCGGATAAGGCGGCAGGAATCGAAATAGCTGTCAGGACAATGTTTCCCGATATTGTGGTGTTTGATGAAATAGGAACCGAGGCGGAGCTAAGGCGCGTCAGCGAAAGCTTTTGCGCGGGTGTCGGCATAATTACCACCGCGCATATCGGCTGTACGGAGGATTTAATGCGCAGAAGAGTAACCGCGGCGCTCATAAAAAGCGGTGCGGTATCCGAAATCGCGCTCTTGCCCGAAATACACGGCGGCACTATAAAGCTTATAGGTGCAAAGGAGCTTTCCTGTGGAATGGCTGTTTAAACTGCTGGGGCTAATAATGATATTATGCGCTTCATCGCTTGCCGGCTTTGCTAAATCCATGCGCTTAAAACAAAGGTACAAAACGCTCTGCGAAATACACCGCTCCATGTCCGACCTTAAGGAGCGAATACGGGTAAGCTCGGGGGAAATCGGGAGGCTTGTCGGTTTAAGCTTCCAAAACGATATAGCGAGTTTTAATCGCGGAAGCTTTAAAATAAACGCGGCGGGGCTAGAAAAGGGAGATATATCGCTTTTAGAGGATTTTTTCGGCAGCCTCGGCATGTCGGACGCCGAGTCGGAATGTGAGCGCACGGGGCTTTATATGAGCTTAGTTCAAAAAAAGTGCGACGAGGCGGAAAAAAAGTGCGGAGAGCTTTGCAAATTATACGACACTCTCGGAATACTCTGCGGAATTTTCATATGTATTTTCTTTTTGTAGGTGGAATAAATGGACGTTGATTTTATTTTCAAAATAGCCGCGATCGGCATTATTGTAACTGTGCTCAACCTTGTGCTTGTGCGTTCGGGCAGAGAGGATCAGGCGCTGCTTACGACTCTTGCCGGACTTGTAGTGGTGCTTTTGATGGTGGTAAACGCGATTGCCGACCTTTTTTCATCGGTAAAAAGTCTGTTTGGGTTATAACGTTATGGATGTTTTTAAGATATTGGCTATATGTCTTATAACCGCAGTTCTGGCGCTGGTCTTAAAACAGCAGAAAAGCGAATATGCGCTGATGACGGTGTTAGGCGGCGGCGCGGTGGTGACGGTTTACATACTGAAAAGTATAGTAGGACCTATCGAATACATAAAAACTCAGCTTGAAAGCTGCGGAATAAGCGCGGATTGCTTTAAGGTGGCGTTAAAAGCGCTCGGCATCGGCTATGTGACAGGCTTTATAGCCGACGCCTGCCGCGACAGCGGTCAGGCGTCCTTAGCAGGAAAAGCGGAGCTTGCGGGGAAATGCGCCGTTTTTCTGCTTTCGGTACCGCTGATATCCTCAATTTTACAGACGGCGATAGGATTTTTAAAATGAAAATCAAAAAATTATTAACCGTGTTTTTTTTAGCGGCGTTTTGCTTTTTTCTGCCCGTGTCTGCCGAGAGTGAAGATAATG
>JAEDNG010000070.1 GCA_016302625.1 Clostridiaceae bacterium | reverse complement strand
TTTATAGATTATAAAATAATTTTCAAAAAAAGTAAATATCTTTTTAAATCAGCGCGTATTATCGGTTAAAACAGGATATTGACAAATAAATTTGCTTATGTATAATAAAACCGTAAATTACAAAGGAGTTGACTTTATGGATTTTCCGCTTAACTTTATAAAAGCCACTGAAGATTATACAACATTCGAAAAGCATGTTCCTGCGCCATATTTCCGCCGTTCGTTTGACCTTGACAAAATACCGGAAGCCGCCTGTCTTTTGATTACGGGACTCGGTTATTACGAGGTATACATAAACGGTGAGAATATAACAAAAGGGTATTTGGCACCCTACCGCAGTAATATCGACGATTATATTTATTACGATAAATACGATATAAAGGATAAATTAAAAACAGGGAAGAACACCTTGGGAATTATTCTCGGAAACGGAATAAAAAACGGTCTCGGCGCGTTTATCTGGGATTTTGAAAAGGCGCGTTTCAGAGGTGCGCCCGAGACGGCGTTTTCAATAGAGCTTAATTACGGCGGAGAGGAAAAGCAATTTATAGTATCCGACAGCGAAACCCTAACCGCGCCGTCGCCGATTATTTTTGACGATCTGCATTTCGGCGAATATTATGACGCGCGGCTTGAAACACCGGGCTGGAATCTTCCCGAATTTGACGACAGCGCATGGAAACCCGCTTTAAAGGCGGAAACTCCGAGAGGAGATGCAAAGCTTTGTGAGGCAGACCCGATTAAGGTGATAAGAACTATAAAACCTGTGTCGGTTACCGAGTGCGACGGCTCGTACATATATGATTTCGGCGTTAACACAGCGGGTCTTTGCACCCTTAAAATTAACGGAGAAGCAGGGCAGAAAATACTGCTCAGATATTTTGAAACCTTGGTTGACGGCAAGCCGTATTTCAGAAATAACCGCTTTCATGACGAAGACCGTTATCAGGAGGACGAGTATTATTTAAGCGGCAACGGCGAAGAGGAATACACCCCGCGCTTTACCTACCACGGCTTCCGTTATGTGCTCGTGACCGGAATAACCGCAGAGCAAGCGACAGAGGATTTGCTTACCTATCTTGAAATGAGCTCACTTTCCGAAACGGCGGGCAAGTTTTCCTGCTCTGACGAGGTTATAAATAAAATCGAGGAAGCCACGGTACGTTCGGACACCTCTAATTTCTACTATTTCCCGACCGATTGCCCTCAGCGCGAGAAAAACGGCTGGACTGCCGACGCGTCGCTGTCCGCTGAACAGCTGCTTTTAAATCTCCGGCCTGAGAAGTCCTACAAGGAATGGATGCGTAGTATTTATAAGGCGCTTAAAGATAACGGTCAGCTGCCCGGCATTGTTCCGACCGGCGGTTGGGGATATCATTGGGGCAACGGTCCGGCGTGGGATAACGTTATTATCAATTTGCCTTATTACACATATATTTACCGCGGCGACACCGAAATGCTAAAAGAGCTTTCCATTCCGCTTATGCGTTATCTTAATTACCTGTTATCAAGGCTTGACGAAAAAGGGCTTATAGCGATAGGACTCGGCGACTGGTGCCCGCCCGGATTAGGCGAGGGCGATTATGAAACTCCGCTTGTCGTTACCGATACCATTCTTACCTTTGATATAGCGCAAAAGGCGGCGTTTGTATACGACGTTTTGGGAGAAGAGCCGCAAAAACAGTTCGCGCTGGCTTTATCTGAGAAGGTAAAAAAGGCTTTCAGAGATAATCTTTTAGATAAGGAAACCGGCGCGGTTTACGGCAACACCCAGACCGGACAGGCGATGGCTATATTCTACGGTATGCTTGAGAAAGACGAAAAGCCGAAAGCGTTTGATCTGCTGCTAAAATATATTGACGAAGCTGACGGTCATTTTAACACCGGAGTTTTGGGCGGAAGGGTTATTTACCGCGTGCTTGCCGAAAACGGAAAGATTGATTTGGCGTACAATATGATAGTTCGTCCCGATTATCCGTCCTACGGCAACTGGATAAAGCGCGGGGCCACCACGCTTTGGGAAGCTTTCCATCCCGAAAACGGGCGTATTTTGTCCCTTAACCATCATTTCTGGGGCGATGTTTCGGCTTGGTTTTATATTTATCTTGCAGGTATCAGGGTCAACCCGACCGGACGTGACACGTCAAATGTTGATATCAAGCCTATTTTCCCCGAAAAGCTTGACAGCGTTGACGCCTATCATGATACCCCGCACGGCAGAATAGCCGTCAAATGGGTTAAAAACGGCGGAGAAATCACGCTCGAAATTGAAGCCGCAGATAAGCTCCACGGAATTATTGCCGCTCCCGACGGTTATAAATTTAAGGGCGGAGAAACCGAAAAAGCGCTTACAACAGGCAAATATATTATGGTTAAACAATAACAGTAAAACACGCGGCTTCACTTGATTTTGTGAAACCGCGTGTTTTCTTATGCTTAATTTTTAGGAATTACCGTGACATTTTTAAAGCCGACCTTGAAACCGGATTTTTCGTCCTCGGCGGAAATCGGAAGTCCCGTAGCACCGACAAACATCTTATAATCGATTTTTCCGGTGTTCCCTAAAATAAAGTAATCATCTTTGTCCGCAATAACTGCGGCGTCCTCTCTTTGGGTATCTCGGATAATTTCGTATAAATTGGTGCAGACAATTCCCTCAGGCAAAGTATTAGTATCATATTTGTATTCAAGACCCAAATATTTTGCCGTAACTCCGCTTTTGTCAAAATGAAAGGAAAGTCCCTTTATCGTATCCGGAGAGGTAATCTCAATATCCATATCGCCGCTATCGGAAACCGTTACAAAGCCTTCGTAACATTCGTTGTAATAAGTAAGCTCCGCCGTAAAGGTGATACCTTTAGTCAGCGGAGATATATTCGACCGCTTTTCGGAGCAGGCGGAAAAGGAGAATAGTGTAATAATTGCGGAAAATATAGCTATTATTTTTTTCAAGCTGAAAATTCCTTTCTTACAGCTCCTCTATCATATCCGACGGCAGCATTGCCCTTTCACCGCGTTTTTTTGCCGCTTTGTCACCCGCTTCCGAATGGAGATAAACCGCCGCTTTCGCCGCTTCACAGGGTGAAAAGCCTTGTGCTAGCAGTGAAACCGTCATGCCCGCAAGCAGGTCGCCGCTGCCTCCGGTCGACATTCCGGGATTGCCGCCGCGGTTGAAAAATACCTCGCCCGAAGGTTCGGCAACAATAGTATCCGCGCCCTTCAATACCAGAACACAGCCGTATTTTACCGCAAAATTACGGGCGGTTTCCACACGATTGCTTTCGACTTCCGATACGGCAAGCGAGCAGAGCCTTGCCATTTCGCCGGGGTGAGGGGTCAGAATGACCGGAGCCTTGCTTTTCTTAATAATATCTATGCTGCCGCATATCGAATTTATGCCATCTGCATCTATAACAATCGGGACCTCTGATTTTTCTATAATTTGTTTTGTAAGCCTTGCGGTGTCCTCGTTATTGCCCAGCCCACAGCCGACAAGCACCGCACTTGAAGATGAAAGAAGGGAAGAAATGTCGAAATTATCCGGCGAAAGCGTTCCTTTTTCGTTTTGCGGTACGGGAACGCAGACCGCCTCGGGAACAGATGAGGTAAAAGCGGTATATATCCCGTCGCACAGCACTGCCTTTAGAATACCGACGCCTGTTCTGAGTGCCGCTTTTGCCGAGAGTATAGCGGCGCCCGCCATACCGTAGCTGCCGCAGAACATAAGCGCCGTTCCGAAGGTGCCCTTGTGGGAATTATGCCTTCGTTTCGGAAATACCGGCTTTTCTATTGTAAGATAACTGTACCGTGTAGGCTCGACTCCGATATCGGAAACGACAGTATCTCCGCAGTAGTCAGAGCCCTCCGGCAGCATAAAGCAGGGTTTAAGCGCAATAAAGGTAACCGTCATGTCAGCCTCGACTGCCGCGCCGAGAACGCGGCCGCTGTCAGCCTCAACTCCGCTCGGAATATCTACCGAAATTCTTATGGAGTCGAAAGAGTTTATTTTATCTATAAGCTTGACAGTTTTTTGGTTAAGCTCCCTGTCAAGACCTATTCCGAACAGCGCGTCGATTATCATATCGGGGCTTTCGTCGCCGAGGATATCGCTTTTCTTTGTGAATTTAAGCTCATTATAATAATAAGACGCGTTTTCGGTGACAGGAGCGCCGAACGGCGTAACAACTGTAACATCGGCGCCGTGCTCGCTTAATATTGCCGCAATTACACACCCGTCGCCGCCGTTGTTGCCCTTGCCGCATACAACCGTTATTCTTTTGCCGCGGCAGTCATACTTTTGCATTATAATTTCAGCCGCGTTTCTTCCTGCGCGGAGCATTAACTCTCTGAAAGAAAAAGCGCCGCTTTTGACGGCGTTTTCCTCCGACTCCTTTATCAAAGCCTTAGTAAGTACCTTCAAAGCGGTGCACCTCTCCTAATTATTTAAAAGCGCTGTTTGCGATAAATTTGGGAACGAATTTAACAATCGCTCCGCGCACCCGCTCGTCGGGAGCGAAAACAAGGTAAATACTGCCCTTGCCTTCGGCTGAGGAAACCATAAGGTAAGCGTCAGGGTCGTTCGTATCGCAGGCGATTACGACTTCTTTTGAATTTACCGACGCAATTTGCGAGGGATTGAATTTTTCAATACGCGACACAGTCTGCAATTCAAAGGTAAGAACGCGCTTGCGGGAGCTTTTACTGATTATTTTATCAATATCCATAGTTCCGTTGGTTACAATATACTCATACTCAACATTAAAACGGGTGCTGAGCTTGAATGCGCCGAAAAGCGCGCCTGCGGCTAATAAAAGCGAAAACGAGCCTAAATATGCCATAAAGAGTACAAGCAGAAAACAAATAATAAAGGCTAAAAGCCAGATTCCGGTGATCGCGGCAATCGCCTTGCCGGTCTTCCTTACGGGAATAATCTGTTCAAAAAACGTATCCATGTCATATCTCCTCAAAACAACTGATATAATATTTATAGGCTTATGTGCCAATATCAAATACATTATACATCAAAACGTATTGTACTTGCAATATTTTTTGTTTTGTTATATAATAAATTTACCTTTTATTAACAAGTGAGGTGAAAAGCTTGCGGATTAAAGACGGTTTTAAGCTTGTAAATATGCAGGGACAGAATACTGTTGTGCTGAATAACGGTAAATCAGTCAGCTTTAACAATACTATCGTGCTTACCGATACGGCTGCGTTTCTGTGGAAAATGTTAGAAAACGGAAATCCGACCAAAAAGGAAATGCTGAACGCATTGCTCCGAAATTTCGATATTTCAACCGTTCTTGCGCTCAGCGATATTGATATATTTTTACGAACAATGAGGGAAAACGGAATACTTGAAGAATAATATGAAAAACAAAGAAAACAATAAATCGGTTTTA
>JAEDNG010000069.1 GCA_016302625.1 Clostridiaceae bacterium | reverse complement strand
CCGATTTTGCAGTATTTGACGCAACGATCGGATGGCAGGACGGCGATTACCGCATATTCGAGCACAATAATATCAATATGGTGCTTGAAGTTAAAAAGACTTTAAACCAGTATATCGGCAAATTCTGTATAAGCCATATGGCGCGCACACTGCATTCATCACACAAAATGCTTGCGGAAGATATGGAAAAACACGGTGTTTTAGTTGCGTTTGATGGCTTGGAGGCAGAAATTTAAAAAACAAATTCTATTTTCAGGAGTGGTCTTTATGAAAAAGAGAATTTTTACGGGAGCCGCAACCGCGCTTATTACCCCGATGTATGAGGACGGAAGCGTTAACTTTGACCGCCTTTCCTCGCTTGTTGACGAGCAGATAAAGGGCGGGATTGACGCGCTTGTAATCTGCGGCACCACGGGAGAAAAATCCACCCTAAACTATGATGAGCACGTTAAGGTCATCGAGACTGCGGCTAAGGCTATAAACGGCAGAGTTCCGCTAATAGCGGGTACGGGCAGTAACGACACGGTTTATTCCGTCGGTCTTTGCGCCGACGCCGAAAAAGCGGGAGCCGACGCGTTTTTAATGGTCTCGCCTTATTACAACAAGACCTCCCAGCACGGACTTGTCGCGCATTACAACTATATTGCCGACAGAGTAAACAAACCTATTATTCTTTATAACGTACCCTCCCGAACAGGAGTTGCCATTAAGCCCGAAACATATAAGGAGCTTTCAAAGCACCCTAATATTGTTGCGGTTAAAGAAGCAAACGGCGACATCGCGTCGGTCGCTAAAACCCGCTACTTATGCGGCGACGAGCTTGATATCTATTCGGGAAACGACGACCAGACGGTTCCGATTATGTCCCTCGGCGGAATAGGCGTAATTTCGGTTATGTCCAATTTCCTGCCGGAAGTAATGCACAGAATGTGCACGGAATACTTAAACGGAAACACCGACGAAGCCATGCGCTTGCAGATTAAATACACAGGTCTTATGAACGCTCTTTTCAGCGACGTTAATCCGACTCCGGTAAAAGCGGCAATGAATATTTTGGGAATGGGTGCAGGTCCTTGCAGACTTCCGCTTTATCCTATGGAGGAAAAAGCCCTTGAAAATCTCAAAAACAAGCTTAATGAGTGCGGATGCTTAAAATAATTCTTTAAAAGTCAGGATGTGGAACAAATGATAAAGGCTATTCTTTGCGGAGCCTCGGGAAAAATGGGCGGCTTTGTAGCCTTGGCCGCGACAGAGGACGGCGAAATACAAATCGTTGCCGGAGTTGACAAAATTAACAACGGCGAAAAATTCCCCGTTTTTCCCTCTTTTTCCGAAATCAACGTAAAGGCGGATATAATTATAGATTTTTCAAACGCCGCCCTGCTTGACGGTCTGCTTGATTACGCGCTTAAAAACAATTTACCCGCAGTAATCGCCACGACCGGCTATACAGACGGACAAATCAAAAAAATACAAGACGCGGCGAAAAAAATCCCGATATTTTTCACCTTTAACATGTCTATCGGCGTTAACCTGATAGCCAGCCTTTCAAAAAAGGCGGCGCAGATATTAGGAGACGGCTTTGATATTGAGATAGTCGAAAAGCACCACAATCAGAAGCTTGACGCTCCGTCGGGCACCGCTATTATGCTTGCAAACAATATCAATTCTGTTTTCGGCGATACCCTTAATTATGAATACGACCGTCATTCGGTACGCCGCAAAAGACCTAAAAACGAAATCGGGATACATTCCGTCCGCGGCGGCACAATTGTCGGAGATCATGACGTGATTTTTGCGGGACATGACGAGATAATCACTATCTCCCACTCCGCCCGGTCAAAGGAGGTTTTCGCCGTTGGAGCGGTTCGCGCCGCGAAATTCCTTTACGGCAAAAAACCCGGACTTTACGATATGAACAGCATAATGAGCTTTGAATAAAATCATAAATTTACTAAAACCGGACTTTTTACACCGTTACGGGTGTTTAAAGTCCGGTTTTTTATGTACCTATTTTGCAAGAGGGTGAAATCTCGAATAAGACGCGGTGTATTTACTCTTGATAAACTGAGCGTAAACCTGAGTTGAAGAAATATCAGAATGACCGAGCATTTCCTTTATGTCTTTCAGCTGAGCGCCGTTTTCAAGCAGATGCGCCGCAAAGGAATGACGGAGAGTGTGCGGAGTAATATCCTTTTTAATCCCCGCCTTTTCGGCGTAATGCTTGATTATTTTCCAAAAGCCCTGCCTTGACATCGGCTGACCGTTCATATTGGTAAACAGCCTGTCCTCTGTTTTGTCGGTAACAATCGCAGGACGTACGTTGACAAGATAATTGGCAACCGTTTTGACCGCCGCCGGATACATCGGAACAATACGCTCCTTTTTCTCGTTATGCAAATGAAGTATTCCTATCTGCAAGTTAATGTCGCTTACGGTAAGGTCGATAAGCTCCGACACCTTTATTCCGGTAGCGTAAAGCAGTTCAAGCATTGCCTTGTCGCGTATGCTCTTATAATCGTTTCCGTCCGGCTGAGATAAAAGCAGAACAATCTCGTTTGAGTCAAGTATTCCGGGCAGCTTTTTCTCCGCTTTTTTAAGCTTGATTGAATCGGCAGGGTTTTCTGAAACTGTTCCCTTTGAAATCAAAAATCGGTAGTAACAGCGCAAAGAAGCTATAATCCGCGTTTTTGTCGCCTCCGATTTACCCATTATCGAAAGATAATCAAGATAAGCGTGCAGGGTGTCTATGTCAGCCGTAAGAGGGTCTTTTTGCGAAGAAGCGCAATATGAAAAATACTGACTGACATCACGAATATAAGACTCAACAGTATTAGACGAGGACTTTTTCACTTTAATAAGATATTCCCTGAACTCTTCGCATAAATCCGTCATATTGCACCTCCTAAAAATTATTCACAAAGTCAGACTGTCTAAAAAAGAACAGGACAGCACCGCGTCAACAAGTGCGGACGCAAGCACAAGCAAGCAAATAAACAAGTATCTGCCGCAGTAATTCTTAAAATCAGCCGAAAGATTAGGGGACGGACTCCCCGGCAAGGTCATTTTGGCAATAATAAGCGAAAACTTAATCGATTCCCTTGATGACAAAATAAGTGAAATTATAAAAACAATCGCCGCCGGAATAATAAGCACGGCATTAAAAGCAATACCCTTTACCGAATATTCCGAATATAAAAGCGCTGAAACAGAACCGTACAGAACGCCTCTTAAAAGAAAAATCGTCGGTACCAGAATTACCCCGAGCATCGAGGTTCCGGCAGCAAAGGTTAAAAGCAAAGTAAGCGCCGAACCCATAAAAGAATTGAGAGTCACCGAAAAAAATGTTGCGTTTGTACGTTCGGAAATAAATCTCTTTAGATAATCGTCCGAATACTCCGATAAGACACTGATTTTCAAACCCGAAAACGTGCCGGCCGCTAAACCTAAAATAAATAAAAATATTAAAATAACAAGGATATTGTTTTTTGCCATAAAGTCGGTGAATTTTAAATTCTTCAGACTTAATACCGTTCCTTTTTTCATATCATCACTCCTGTTTCTAAAAAATAATATGCGAAACTCGGACAAGATATTCTAAAAGATAGGCAAAAACAATATTTTGATTTCGATTTGTTTCTTTCAACTATATATAGAAAAGCATCGACATTATGTAAACTTAAACCCAACAAACGAAGTATTCTATGATATTAAATTAAAAGAAAAAAATAATACCTACTGTGTTTTTTAGGCGATATTATATTTATACTACATTTTTAAAATTATGTCAACTTAAATTTTTTAGATTATAAAATATTATGTAAACTATTTATGTAAACCACACAAGATATGCGTTCGGTGCGGTTATGTAAACTCAATTTGTTGTAATTGGGGCTTTAAAAATTTTTTAATATATGTTATACTGTTTTTAACATAAAATGCGGAACGGTGATATAAATGAAAAAGACTGCAATAATTACAGGATCGTCAAAGGGAATTGGCGCGGCAACCGCCATACTCTTTGCCCAGAAAGGATATAACGTTGTCATCAATTATAATGAATCATATGAATCGGCTAATATCCTCTGCCGCTCGCTTGTCAGCAACGGCTATTCTGTGATAACCCAGAAAGCGAACGTCGCCAACAGGCTTGAAACCGACATAATGGTTAAGGAAACACTTTACAAGTTCGGAAGTATTGATGTATTGGTGAATAACGCGGGCGTAGCTTACAGCGGACTTATAACAGATACCGATGAAATTGATTTCGACAAAATTATCGACATTAACTTAAAAGGCGTTTTCAACTGCTGCAAATCGGTAACTCCGGTTATGGTTAATCAGAAATCGGGAAGTATAATTAATATTTCCTCAATGTGGGGACAGGTCGGAGCCTCATGCGAGGTCGCCTACTCCGCCGCCAAAGCCGGCGTTATTGGGCTTACAAAGGCGCTTGCTAAAGAGCTGGCGCCCAGCGGAATTAATGTAAACTGTATCGCACCCGGTTTAATTGAAACCAGCATGAACGCAAATTTATCTGTCGAGGAGCTTAACGATTTTGTAGCGGAAATTCCTTTAGGCAGAATGGGCAGTGCGGACGAGATTGCCGCAGCCGTCTTCTTCCTCTCCTCCCCCGACGCCGAATACATAACCGGTCAGGTGCTCGGAATCAACGGCGGATACGTTATTTAGTTTTAATAATATGCAAAAATGGGACTGCAATAAGCAATCCCATTTTTTATACTGTTTTATATTTTTCTATCTGTCCGCAAGCGCGGTATAATCTCTGTGCGGCTGAACGCTCTTGTAAGCCGGGCGGATAATTTTGCCGGCGCTTAGAAGCTCCTCAATGCGGTGGGCGCTCCAGCCTGCAATGCGGGCGATTGCGAAAAGCGGAGTATAAAGCTCGTGCGGAAGTCCTAACATATCGTAAACAAAGCCGCTGTAAAAATCGACATTTACGCTGACGCCCTTATACATTTTGCGCTCATTGGCAATAATTTTCGGAGCAAGCTCCTCGACCGTCGCGTAAAGCCTGTATTCCTTATCAAGTCCCTTTTCCTCCGAAAGCGATTTGACAAAGGTTTTGAAAACCGACGCGCGCGGGTCTGAAACCGAGTAAACGGCATGTCCGATACCGTAAATAAGACCGGCTTTATCAAACGCCTCTTTATGAAGAATTTTCTTTAAATATTCGCCGACCTCTTCCCTGTCGTCCCAGTCCTTAACATGCTCTTTAATATCGTTGAACATGGCGCAGACCTTAATGTTGGCGCCTCCGTGCTTGGGCCCTTTTAGCGAGCCTAAAGCGGCGGCTATTGCCGAATAGGTGTCCGTACCCGAGGAGGAGACAACATGCGTAGTAAAAGCGGAGTTGTTTCCGCCCCCGTGCTCCGCGTGGAGCACC
>JAEDNG010000068.1 GCA_016302625.1 Clostridiaceae bacterium | reverse complement strand
CCCGGCTTTATAGGTCTGTCAAACGGAATTTTAATCTTCATCATCGGGCGGTTAGCCATATCGATTGCGTTACCGTCGCCGTCAAAAAGCCTGTCGGCAACAACGGCAAACGGCTTGGCTTTAGGCTCTAAGCAGTCAAATTCCTGACCCTTGAAAAACTTATTTTTTAAAGTGGCCTCAATACAGCCGTCATTATAGCCGTCAACTATCGCCGCGACCGAATAATCGCGTATATATCCGGCATTTTCATAGGTCTGCGAATTTTTGGGCGTTCCGAAATAAAAGCCGGTTGAATAGGTGCGGTGGCTTATCTTATTAAGCTCCTCCCCCACCCATTCGGGCATTTTCCAATTATCGGGGCAGTCCTTTAAGCTATCAAGCGCGCCGCGGTAGGCGTTAGCGGTCACCGCCACATAATAATGCGACTTTGCCCTGCCCTCAATCTTTATGCTGTCAATTCCGCTTTCCGCCATTTTGTCAAGATTCTCTGCCATACAAAGGTCGTTAGCGTTTAAAATATAGGTGCCCTTGTCGGTCTCGGTAATATCGAAATACTGACCGGGACGCTTTTCCTCCATCAGCGAATAGCTCCAGCGGCAGGGCTGGGCGCAGTCGCCGCGGTTTGAGTCTCTGCCCGTCATATAACTTGAAAGTAAGCATCTTGCCGAAAAGGAGACGCACATAGCGCCGTGCGCAAACGCCTCAATCTCAAGCTCCGACGGTGTTTTCGCCCTTATTTCGGCAATTTCATCAAGCGACAGCTCACGCGCTAAAACCACCCGCTTTGCGCCCAAATTATAAAAGGCGTTCGCGGTCTCGTAATTGCATATTCCCGACTGAACCGACGCGTGCAGCTCGCAGTGGGGCGCGTATTTTTTAACAAGCTCTATTGTGCCTAAGTCCGCGGCGATAACCGCGTCGGCATGCATACTGTCAAGCATACTTAGAAACGCCGGAAGTCTCGGAATTTCCTCGTTATGCGGTATTGTGTTGCAGGCGACATGCACCTTTACGCCGTTTTTATGGGCGTAAGCAATGCCGTTTTCCAAATCTTCCTCGCCGAAATTTCCGGCGGCGGTACGCATGCCGAATTCCTCTCCGGCAAGGTACACCGCGTCCGCGCCGTAATCGACGGCAGCCTTAAGCCTTGTTAAATCGCCCGCAGGACAAAGCAGTTCGGGAATTTTGATATTATTCTTCATAAATCCAGTTCTTTGCCGCCTTAAGCCGCGCTATGGTGGAATTATGCTCGGCTAAGGTCTTGTTATAATAAAATTTCATTGACGCGTCGGTTACAAAGTAATAGTAATCGAAGTTCTCGGTAGGCTCAATCGAGGCTTTTATGGAATTAAGGCTCGGCGAGCAAAGAGGTCCGGGCGGCAATCCTGCGGATTCATAGGTATTATACTTTCCGTTTCCGTAAGGGTATTTGCGTGTCGGAGACGAGCCTAAGGTTGAAAACTCGTCACTCTTAAGCCTGTTAAAGAACACCGCCGCGACATTTGCCATCTCATCGGGACTTCCGCCCGCCTCAAGCTCGACTATCGACGCCATGGTCATGATTTCGTGCAGGCTGTAGCCGCTGTCCGAAATATTTTTTCTTAAACCGTCAGTGAGCTTTTCATCAAGCGTTTTTAACATTCTGTCAATCGCTAAATGCGCACATTCCTTTGAATCGTAATAGTAAAAATCGTAGGTTTCGGGGAAAAGATATCCCTCAAGGCGGTAATAAACCTTTTCGTCGGGAATAGCCTTTACAAAATCATAGTCAAACTCGCCGTTCTGCACCTCGCTTATAAAGTCCGACTTAGTGCAAACGCCCTTTTCTTCAAGAATTTTCGCTATATCGTCAACCGACGACATTTCCGGTATCGTGACCTTAACACTCTCTGCCTTTGCGCCCTCTTCAATAAGCATTATAGAAAGCGACTCGTAGCCTGCTTCGTTGTTAAAAGTGTAAAGACCGTACTTAAACTGACTGTCATAGTGCTTAAGCTTTGCATACATTCTGAAAAGGAAAGGAATTTTGACCGCTCCGCAGTCCTTTAGCTCATTTGCTATCTGAGCGGTGGACATTCCCTGCTCTATAACAACCTCGCAGTCGACACCTCTGCCGAAGCCTATTCCCATATAGTCCGCGCCGGCATAGATAATTCCGAAAGCAAGACCGACCGAAACGGCGACTATGCAGAGTATCCATATAATGTTTTTAAGCGTGCTTCCGCCGCCGGATTTCTTCCTTTTGCCTTTTTTCGGCGGCAAGGGCTCGTCCTCAATAATTTCAAAGCCCTTTCCGATTACATAGGAATCCTCATAATTGTCTTTTTCGGCGCTATCCTCGGAATCGGTAATAAAGCCCATATTATCGTCCGGGTATTCTTCAATTTTTCTCTCGTCCATTTTTCTCTCCGTTTAAATTATTTTTTGTATTTCATAGCTTTGCTCAGCCTGTCCGCCGAGGCTTTATCACCCGTTATTGCCGCCAAAAGCTCAAAGCCGAAGTCAAACGCCGCACCCGCGCCGAAAGCTGTTATAACATTGCCGTCCCTGATAACAGCAACATCTGAAAATTCCGCTCCGACAAGGTCTTTTTCAAAGCCGGGGAAGCAGGTAGCTTTTTTTCCGCGCAGCAGTCCCTTATGACCGAGTATTGACGGCGCGGCGCAAATAGCTCCTATAATAAGCCCATTTTGAACCGCAAAATCAATAAACCGCTGAACGCTGTTACTTTTTTCGAGATTAAGCGTTCCGGGCATTCCGCCGGGCAATACAATAGCCTCTAAGCCGTCGGTCACCGCCTCGTCCTCGGTTATATCGCAAACAACGGGTATACCGTGCGAGCCTGAAACGGTTTTCCCGCCGACACCCACAGTTTTAACATCAAGTCCTCCGCGCCTTAAAATATCCACCGGAGCCAGTGCTTCACACTCCTCAAAGCCGTCCGCCAAAAAGACATAAATCATATCGCTTACTCCTTATATAAAGGTAATACGGAATTTATAATATCATCCGAAATTTCCTCAATTCCGCGCGGTTTTCCGTTCTCTGCGCAGGAAATTCTCTCCCAGCCGGAATATTCCGCTGTGAAAAGCGCCGCCTTTCGGCATTTGTCAAGATAATCGGTGTCGCTTTCGTGAATATCCTTTTTCCCGCCGTCCGCGCTGTAACGCTTATCAAGCAGTCCTTGAGAAACCTCGACCGGCATATCAAGGAAAATCACCTTGTCGGGCTTCGGTATTCCTATCTTGTTATATTCAAAATCATAAAGCCAGTCAAGAAAGGCTTTCCACTCGCTTTGGGGTAATTTTGAAGTCTGGTGAACGGCGTTTGAGGTGGTATATCTTCCCGAAACCACAGTGCCGCCGCAGTTATAATACTCCCCCCATACCGATTTGTAGGAGGCATATCTGTCAACGGTATAAAACGCGGACGCGGCGTAAGGATTTACATCGTCCGGATTTTTTCCGAACTCGCCGTTTAAGTACATTTTCACAAGTGCGCTCGAGTTGCTCTCATAATCGGGAAACGATACCGCCCTGCAAGCCTTTCCCGCTTCCTTAAGCCTTTTTTCCAATAGAGAAAGCTGGGTTGATTTTCCGCTCCCGTCAAGTCCCTCGATTACTATAAGCTTACCCATTTTTCTTCAGTTCCTTATAAAACTCGCGCATCTCAAGAGGTTTGCCGCAGGACATTTTACCCTCAGAACAGCCGCCGCGAACGCAGGACGGCCCCGCGTTTTTAAAGAGATTTGGCGCGACCTCGCTTACCAAGGCTAACATCTGATTTGCCACGTCCCTTATCTCCCACTGGGCACGGCTGCAGCAACGCACCTTAAAGAAATTCATAAGCGAGCGGGCGTTCATTGTCATTACCATCTGGGTCTCGCAGGCGTTAGGTAGGACAAAGCGCGCGTCCTCGATAGCTTTTTTCTCTGCAAGGCGCGTAGCGGTCTTTTCGTCCTTGCCCTCGGCCAAAAAGGTCTTTATGTGCTTTTCCTTTAAAATCGCGGCAAGGCGGTCGTATTTTTCCTGATCCTCCGCCATTATTTCGTCGTATATTTTTTTAGCCTCGGGATCCTCGGCAATTTCGGGCGGCGTTACATAGCAGAAGCTGCCCTCTCTTACATACCGCTGGCTTTTGACCGAAAAGGACGCCATTCTGTGCCTTGTGATCTGTGCTAAAAGCGAACGCGAGACCCCTTCTATCCCAAAGGTGAAGCTTGCGTGTTCAATGGGACTTTCGTGACCTATCTCCGAAAGCATTTCAACAAAGGACGCCGCCTTTTCGTCGGTCAGGCTGTCGTTTAAATCGTTTATATTTGAACTGCTGTAACAAAGCTTTGCCGCCGCCGCAACCGTATGCTCGGGGTTCGGCGTGTGCGCCAAAAGAATAACGTTTGCCATTTTTTACGTCTCCGTTCTTAAATATGAATTAATTATACCAAAATAAGGCTGTATTATCAATCGCTATTTTTAAAATTTCCTGATTTCAAGGCTCGCGTCGTCGTTTCCCTTGACAATGCTTCTTATTACTATATAATAGCTGTACTCGTCGCTCACCTTAACACAGACCCTGTCTCCGACCTTTCTGCCCATAACAGCCTTGCCCATAGGCGATTCGCGGCTGATAAGCCTTTCAAGCGAGTTTTGCCGAAGTGAGGTCACTATTCGCACACTCTCAACCGCGTCGTCCTCCTCGACATAGTATTCGACGGTGTCGAACAGTCCCACCTCGTCAGCTCGGCTTTGAGGCTTAATTATTTTCGCGGTCTTTATCATATTGCGAAGATACCTTATTCGGCTTTCGTTTCTGCCGCGTTCCCGCTTTGCCGCGTGATACTCGGCGTTTTCGCTTAAATCCCCGAAGCTTCTTGTAAACTTGACCTCCTCTAAAATCTTAGGTCTTACCACCGAAATGCGGTATTCAAGCTCCTGCTTCATTTTATCTATGTCAACTTGAGTAAGTTCGTCGTACATTTCTTCACATCCCTATTTATTATAATAGACCTCGCCGAATTTATCAAGTACAGGCTTTAAATTTGCAAACTTGATTTAATCAGAATTGACCGCACAGACCTTTCCGACAAGATAGGCGATTACCCGATTATTACAGCCGAAAGAGCAAGGGAGCTGTTAACGGCGGGCAAATATGTAACCTACGTGCCGTATGAGATGCCGGGAGCAGACTATATAGCAAGGGTAGAGCTTATTTAATAAGCTTTTTATATTCTTTGATATTTTGATAACTTCTTGGTATAAAAATTCCTCCTATGGCAGTTTCTTTTATACTACCATAGGAGGGTGTTTTTTCTTGTCCGTTTTTACCTGACCTGTTCAGATTACTTTTATGTGTTAAATTAGTCGTGCTTTTTAAAGCCGCGGCGATCCTTTCCGCCGTGACCTTCGCGCTTAGCCTGTC
>JAEDNG010000067.1 GCA_016302625.1 Clostridiaceae bacterium | reverse complement strand
GCCATATATGCAGCCTCCTAATTTATTGCTATTATTTACTGTTATTATACCAAACCCGGCAAAAAAATGCTATGCAAAATATACCCAATGTTGAAAAGAATGTTTTGTTAAATATGTATATTAGCCGCTTATTTGGCGATAAACAGTGGATTTAATTGGTATTTTGTCACTTCCGTACACTCGCCCGGAGCTAAGAAATCCGGCAATTCATACCCGCCTATCGCACGGCGTTCAAGACTGTTTACTCCAAGTCCTGCCGCTCCGAACATACGCTTTATCTGATGATATTTACCTTCACAGATTTTTATCTCCGCTCTGTTGCCTTCAAGAGGTTTGAGATAAGCCTTTCTGCACTGCGTTCCGTCTGCTAAGACTATTCCGTTTAAAAAGTCTTTTACAGTTTGCTCGGTCACTTCACCGTCAAGCCCCGCAATATAGGTTTTATATATTTCGTTTTTAGGCGTCAGCACCCTGTGTGCAAAATCTCCGTCGTCGGTTATTATCAAAAGTCCGGTGGTGTCTTTATCAAGCCGGCCGACAGGGAAGAGACCTTTCCGCTTAAGAGCCGCCGGCACAAGGTCTATAACGGTTTCCCTGCTTTTATCGGAAGACGCGGAAAGCACTCCGGCAGGTTTATTCATCACTATATATACAAACTCTTTATATATCACTGCCTGTCCGTCATATACAATACTGTCTTTTTCGGGGTTTATCTGATAATCCGCGTTCAGGATTACGGTTCCGTTTATCTCGGCTTTACCGTTTCTTATTCCCGATTTTACTTCTTTCCTCGAAATATTAAGCTGCGCCGCGATAATTTTATCAAGCCTTTGAAGTTCCATTTTTATTCCTTTCACCGTTCTGCCGGTATAAGAGGCTTCATATCTCCGTCTATCCTCACAGACGATATATCTCCGCCTATAATAATGTTATCCGATACAATGATATTTATTACCGTTTCCTCATTTTCGGACAGCCGGTAGGTGTAAACCGAGGCTTCCTTGCCTTTGAAAACCGATAAATCAAAGCCGGCTTTTTTTTGAAGAGCGTTATATCTCTCATATACCTCCGAAAAGCTTTCAGGTATTACGATTTCCTTTGCCGACAGCGCGGTTTCGTCAATATTATAACCGAGACTTTTTATATATTCGGTGCGAATTGCGTTTGTCGAGCCGTCAATTCCTCCCGCCTTTATCGTAAATAACTGACCTATAAGTATCAGCGCAATAATAAGAGACGCCAATATTACGCAAAGAGTTCTCTTTGAAAGTGTTATAAAAAGCTTCATATTTTTCTCCGTTAAATTATTTTCAGTAAATAATATGACGGAAAATTAAGATTTATTCGATAAGACAAACTGCGTGTGCGGAAATGCCGCTTAAATCACCCGTAAAGCCCAAGCCCTCTTCGGTTGTTGCTTTAACGTTGACGCAGTCCGGCGAAATGCCGCAGTCGGCGGCGATATTTTCCCGCATTTGTGAAATGAACGGTGCAAGCTTAGGCTTTTGAGCAATCACCGTCGCGTCTATATTTAAAGGATTATATCCCTTTTTCGCCAGTAAAGCTACGGTTTTTCTGAGCAGTATACGGCTGTCAATATTTTCGTATGTTTTATCGTTATCCGGGAAATGCTTGCCGATATCGCCGAGCGCCGCCGCACCTAAAAGCGCGTCGCAGACCGCGTGGAGCAGTACATCCGCGTCCGAATGACCTAAAAGTCCCGCTTCAAACGGAATTTCAACCCCGCCCAATATAAGCGGTCTTCCGCTTACAAGCCGGTGAACGTCATAGCCGTGACCTATTCTCATTCCTCCGCCTCCCCGCCAATCAAATATTCTGCAAGCTTTAAGTCCTCCGGAGTGGTTATCTTAATATTACGGTAGCTGCCCGCGACAGTATATACCTCATATCCCGCGGCTTCCATTACCGACATATCGTCGGTAAAATTTGAAACATCTCCGATTTTTTCTGTTGCCGCGAGATAATCCTTAACGCGCACTCCCTGCGGGGTCTGCACCGCGGCAAGCGAGGAACGGTCGGGGGTGCTCAGCACCATGCCGTTTTTATCGGTTACTTTTATTGTGTCCTTAACCGGAACAGCACAGGTGACCGCCGAACAGGTTTTAAGCGCGTCAGCCACAGAACGGATTATAAGGTCATCAACAAACGGTCTTGCACCGTCATGGATAAGCACTGCTTCGGCGTTTCGGGGCAGTCTTTCAAAGCCCTTTAAAACCGATTCCTGCCTGGTGTTGCCGCCGCATACTATATCGGTTAATTTATCGATACTGTATTTCTGTGCCATAAGCTGCATGCTGAAAACATCCTCCGGCTTAACAACCAGAATTATTGATGATACCGAGTCCGAGCGCTCAAACGCCAAAAGCGTTCTTGCAAGCACCGGAACGCCGGCAAGCAGTGCTGTCTGCTTGTTTATACCGCCCATTCGTGAAGAAGAGCCCGCCGCCGCAATTATCACGGGTATACCGGAATTATCGCTGCCGCGAAGGTTGTATTCAAGCTTAAGTTCGGTCAGTTCCATACTTTTTATCTTCCTTAACAAAAAAGCCGCGCTCGCCTAAAACGGCATAAAGCGCGGCAAAATCACGGATAATTATTACTTATCAGCGTCCTCGCCGCAATCACAGTCGTCATCGCAGCAATCGTCACAGTCACAGCTGAAATCAAATTCAAGCTCGGTGCCGCAGTTAGGGCAGGTCATACCCTCATCGCAAAGCATATCCTCGTCAAGGTAAATGGTGTCATGACAGTTCGGGCACTCGATTTCATAAACGTCATCATCGTCGCAGCAATCGCAGTCGCCGTCACACTCGTCGTCGCCGTATATTATATCCTCAACGGCGGAGAGATCCTCGTCAACAGCGTCAATCTGCTCCATAAGCTCGTCACAGCCGTCCTCAATGTCGCAGATTTCGGTCGTCATGTCATCCAAAAGGTCGATTACAGCGGCAAGGATTTTGCCCTCTTTGGTTGTTTCGTCAAGATTAAGTCCTTCTGCAAGGCCTTTAATATAAGCGATCTTTTCACAAATATCCATTATAAGATACCTCCGTTATTAATTAAGCGCGCTCCATGTACTCGCCGGTGCGGGTGTCGATTCTTATCATATCGCCCTCGTTGATAAAGAGCGGAACGCGTATCTCGGCGCCTGTCTCAAGTGTCGCGGGCTTAGTCGCGTTTGTTGCGGTGTCTCCCTTAAAGCCGGGGTCGGTGGCGGAAACCTGAAGCTCGACAAATGTCGGCGGCTCAACACCGAAAACCTTGCCCTTATAGGACAAAATTTTGCATACCATGTTTTCCTTAACAAATTTAAAGTTATCGCCTAATTCGCTTCCGTTAATCGGAACCAGCTCATAGGTTTCCTGATCCATGAAATAATAAAGGTCGCCGTCAGCGTATGAATATTCCATGTCCTTTCTCTCAACATAGGCTGTCGGGAACTTTGCGGTCGGATTGTAGCTCTTTTCAACAACCGAACCGGTAATAACGTTCTTAACCTTAGTCCTTACGAAAGCCGCTCCCTTTCCGGGCTTAACATGCTGGAACTCGATTACCTGAAGAACGTTTCCGTCTTCCTCAAAGGTCACTCCGTTTCTGAAATCGCCGGCACTAATCATACTTTTAAATTCCTCCAAATGCATTTATACTGTTTTACATATATTAAAATTATACGGCTTATAAGGGCATTTGTCAAGTTTTTGTATTGCGGCGGCTTTGGTTTTTTACTTTTTTCTGTTTTTTTCGGCTTCCATACGCTTTTTTGAGTCCCCGTTTTCGCGGTCGGTTTTGATTATTCCTTTATTAAACCCCTGGGCAATCGCGGGATACATGTTTTCGGTGTCGGCGGTCGCCTGAATTTCATATGTGCCGTAGCGGTTTACCATTTCAAAGGCGGTTTCGGGCATTCCCCCGAACGGCTCGGATGAGATATCCCTGACGGGAAGCTTCGATTTTTCTTCTCTTTTTGCCATTTTTTCACCCCTAAAATATTATGTGCCGAAAATATGCGTCTAACCGTTTGACAGAAGCTAATCAATATGATATACTGACAGTAATGTTTTAAGGATAAAACGGAGGAATAGTGATGCTGGATATTAAATTTATTTGCGAAAATCCCGAGCTTGTTAAAGAAAATATCAGAAAAAAATTTAAAGACAACAAGCTTCCGCTTGTGGACGAGCTTATTTCGCTTTATAACGAAAAATGCAATGCTAACAGCCGCGCAAACGAGCTTCGCGCCAATAGAAACAAGGTTAGCAAGCAGATAGGCGTGCTTATGGGTCAGGGCAAGCGCGAGGAAGCCGAGGAAATGAAAAGGCTTGTAAACGAGCAGGCCGAGGAATTAAAGGCGCTTGAGGAAAAGGAGGACGCTCTTTCCAAAAAGGTGCTTGAAATACAGATGAAGATTCCGAATATTGTCGACGAGAGTGTTCCTGTCGGCAAGGATGACAGTGAGAATGTTGAAGTCGAGCAGTTCGGAGAGCAGTCGCATCCCGATTTTGAAATTCCGTATCACACCGATATTATGCAGATGTTTGACGGAATAGACAAGGACGCGGCGGGACGTGTTGCGGGCGAGGGCTTTTATTATCTTATGGGCGATATCGCACGGCTTCATTCGGCGGTGCTTGCCTACGCGCGCGATTTTATGATAGACAAGGGCTTTACCTACTGCATACCGCCTTACATGATAAGAAGCAAGGTTGTAACAGGAGTTATGAGCTTTGAGGAAATGGACGCGATGATGTATAAGATAGAGGGAGAGGACCTTTATCTTATCGGCACCTCCGAGCACTCCATGATAGGTAAGTTTATCGACAGCATAACGCCTGAAGAAAAGCTGCCGCTTACCCTTACAAGCTATTCCCCTTGCTTCCGCAAGGAAAAGGGCGCGCACGGCATTGAGGAACGCGGAATATACAGAATCCACCAGTTTGAAAAGCAGGAAATGATAGTGATTTGCAAACCCGAGGAAAGCATGGAATGGTTTAACAAAATGTGGAGCTATTCGGTCGAGCTTTTCCGCAGTATGGATATTCCGGTTCGTACACTCGAATGCTGCACCGGTGACCTTGCGGATTTAAAGGTCAAGTCCTACGACGTTGAGGCGTGGAGTCCGAAGCAGCAGAAATATTTTGAGGTTTGCTCCTGCTCGAACTTAGGCGACGCGCAGGCGAGAAGGCTCGGAATTAAAGTCAAGGGAGCCGACGGTAAAAAATACCTTGCCCACACCCTTAACAACACCGTCGTCGCTCCGCCGAGAATGTTAATAGCATTCCTTGAAAACAATCTCCGCTTTGACGGCGAGCGTTACAGCGTATTAATTCCGAAAGCCTTGCAGCCTTACATGGGCGGCAAAACCGAGATTATCGCCAAATAAAAAATATGTCTAATAAATCCGTCCGAAAGGGCGGATTT
>JAEDNG010000066.1 GCA_016302625.1 Clostridiaceae bacterium | reverse complement strand
TGTAAATGGGTGTAGGCAAGGCAGGGGAGAGACTTATATTTAAGTGCAAATCGTGACAGGTTTTTAAGCACCTGCGCCGCCTTTTTCTGAATAATATTTGAGGCTTCCCTTAAAATAATAACGTCGGTATTGTCGCCAACATAACAGCTTGTAGCCCCTAAATGAATGATAGGCTCAGCCTTTGGGCACTGCTTTCCGAAAGCGTAAACATGGGACATAACGTCATGCCTTACCTGCTTTTCGCGCTCCTCGGCGACCTCGTAGTTTATATCGTCCTTGTGAGCCTCCATTTCGGCAATCTGCTCGTCGGTAATGTCAAGCCCCAACTGCTTTTCGGCTCTTGCAAGGGCAATCCAGAGCCGTCTCCAGGTGCGGAACTTAAAGTTTTCCGAAAAAACATGCTGCATTTCCTTTGACGCGTAGCGGGTGGAAAAGGGCGAAATATAATTATCCTTATTATCGGGCATTGTAAAAAACTCCTTACTTGTTTTTGTTTATGAGTCTCTGCTCAAATTCGCCTGTGGCAAGCTCTGTATAACGGACATAAAGTGAAATTTTATTGTCCGCGTTTAAATTATTCCAAAGCGTTTCGGTAAATTCGTCAATGCTGTCGGGGATTTTTACCCGCTCAGGCTCGCCCTGAAAGGTGGGAATCGGGTTGCCGTCACAGACATAGGTGTGAATAAAATGACCCAGTCCCGCCTTAGAGGGATATGAAAATGTATACCGACAGCAGTCCGAACCTTGCTCGTCAATACTTTTTAAAATGCTCATTTCATAGGAAAAGCCGCCGTCCTTAAAGTTTAAAATACCGCTTATACGGGGGGTTAAATTGGGGGCGTCAGGCTCAAATCGGCGGGTTTCAAGCGCCTCCTTAAAGGACTTGCCTTCACTCATTAAATCAAAAATTGTATCGGTCTGGTCGCCGTTTGTTACAATAAGGCTGTCGTCTGATTTTCTTACCGCATTATAAATTATAAGAGAGGGATCTTCTACCTTTGACGCGTCAAAAGGCTCGGTTTTAATCTCGCCGTCCTTTTCGGTGAAAACCCTGTTGCGGCTGTTTTCGCTTCTGCCCATAATAAAGTAAGCCGCCACCGCTTTAGTGCCGTCCTCTGTAGTGCCGATAACAATTCCTCTGCCGACATAGGAGTTGTCCTTTATAAGCTCGCCAATGTCGTTAATCTTGTATATATTCACGTCAATTCTCCTTTAAAATATCGTTGCAAACTTTCTCAGCAGAAATGGGAAGTATCTCCCATTCCGCGTTTTCCATAACCCGTTTTTGCAGGGTCTCGGGCGTGTCGCCGTCCTCAATATAAACCGCTTTTTGCATTATAATCTCGCCGCCGTCGGGTATTTCGTTTACAAAATGCACGGTAGCGCCCGTAACCTTTACGCCGTAGCTTAGCGCCGCCTCATGCACGTGAAGACCGTAAAAGCCCTTGCCGCAAAAGGAGGGAATAAGCGAGGGGTGAACATTAATAATGCGCTTAGGGTATTGGGAGGTAAAGCTCTCGCTTAAAATGCACATAAAGCCTGCAAGAATAATAAGCTCAATGCCGTTTTCTTCTAAGAGAGATACAAGCTTTTGCTCAAATTCCTCCTGCGAAATGCCCTTTTTAACGCATACAGCGGTTTTTATTTCGGCGTTTTGCGCCCTTTTAAGAGCGTATGCGTTTTCGTTATTTGAAATTACAAGCTTAATTTTTCCCGATTTTATAACGCCCGATTTTTCGGCGTTTATAAGCGCCTGCAAATTGGTGCCGCCGCCCGATACCAAAACGGCTATATTTACCTTTTTACTCATATAATTGTTACCTTTGTGTCGGACTTGACGATTTTACCGATAACATACGCGTCCTCGCCGTTGGCTTTAAGGATTTCGAGGGCCTTGTCTGCGTCCTCCTTAGCTACAACAACGCTCATACCGACACCCATATTAAAGGTATTGAACATATCGCGCTCGGGGATATTGCCTGTCTTAGCTATCAAATCGAAAATCGGAAGAACTCTGATGTCTGACTTTACAATCTCAGCACCTAAGCCTTGCGGAATACTTCTCGGAATATTCTCGTAAAATCCGCCGCCGGTAATGTGGGAAATAGCTCTGACCTTGACAGCCTCTAAAAGAGCTAAAATAGGTTTAACATAAATTTTTGTAGGAGTTAAGAGTGTCTCGCCGAGCGGCTTTCCGCCTAATTCTTCTACAGGGGAGGTTAAATCACAGTTTTCAACATCAAAAACCTTGCGAACAAGCGAGAAACCGTTTGAGTGAACGCCGCTTGAGGGAAGAGCAATAACCACATCGCCCTCTTCCATAGTAGTATTATCGATAATCTTTTTCTTGTCAACAATACCGACTGCAAAGCCTGCAAGGTCATAGTCGTCGATAGGCATCATTCCCGGGTGCTCTGCGGTTTCACCGCCTATTAATGCGGCGCCCGACTGAACACAGCCCTCTGCAACACCGCTGACTATTTCTGCTATTTTTTCGGGAATATTTTTTCCGCAGGCGATATAATCAAGGAAGAAAAGGGGCTTTGCGCCACAGCAGATAATGTCGTTTACGCACATAGCGACTGCGTCGATACCGATTGTGTCGTGCTTGTTAAGTAAAATTGCAAGCTTAACCTTGGTTCCGCAACCGTCGGTTCCGCTGACTAATACAGGCTCTTCCATTCCTTTTAGGGGCAAACCGAAACAACCGCCGAAGCCGCCGACATCGTCAAGACAGCCCTCGTTCTTTGTTCTTGCAATATGCTTTTTCATAAGCTCTACCGCTTTGTAGCCCGCGGTAATATCAACGCCTGCGTCGGCGTAGGATTTTGACTGTGAATTATTCATTTCTTACTCCTTGTTTTCAGAGATTTTGGTTTCAAATCTGTTTTTCATAGGTGCTTTCGGAATTTCGGTAGGATAATTTCCGTCAAAGCAGGCAGTGCAATATCCTCCGCCGTTTACACCCTTTGCAATCTGCTTAACGCTTTGGGTACTCAAGTATCCGAGAGAGTCGACCCCGATAATCTTTGCGATCTCCTCAACCGAGTGCTGACAGGCGATAAGATTATCCCTTGAATCAATGTCTGTGCCGTAGTAGCAGGGGTTCATAAAGGGCGGGGCTGAAACGCGCATATGAATTTCTTTAGCGCCTGCCTCGCGCAAAAGCTTAACAATGCGCGCGCTTGTAGTACCTCTTACAATCGAGTCGTCAATCATCACAACGCGTTTTCCCTTTGCGATTTCGGAAATCGGGTTAAGCTTGATTTTGACCTTATCCTCGCGGCTTTTCTGCCCGGGGGCAATAAAGGTTCTACCTATGTATTTATTCTTAATAAAGCCTAATTCGTAAGGAATACCCGACTGCTTTGAATAGCCGATAGCCGCGTCAATGCCTGAATCGGGAACGCCGATTACAACATCCGCCTGAACGGGATGCTCGAGAGCTAAAAACGCTCCCGCGCGAATACGCGCCGAATGTACTAAACAGCCGTCGATTACAGAGTCCGGGCGGGCAAAATAAATATACTCAAATACGCAGAGCGAGCAGGGGGTCCTGTCGCAATGGTCGGTTATGGTTCTCACACCGTTTTTGTCGAAAACCACGATTTCGCCCGGGCGAATATCACGTATAAATTCCGCTCCCACCGCGTCAAGCGCACAGCTTTCGGAGGCTACAATATATCTGCCGTCAGGCGTTTTGCCGTAGCAAAGCGGGCGGAAGCCGTTTTCGTCCCTTACGGCAATAAGCTTTGAGGGGGACATTATAACAAGCGAATACGCGCCCTTTATTCTGTTCATCGCCTGATTTACCGCCTGCTCGATCGAGGGGGCGGTAATGCGCTCCTTTGTTATAATGTAGGAAATAACCTCGGTATCGCTTGTGGTGTGGAAAATCGAGCCTTGAAGCTCAAGCTCTTTCCTAAGCTCGCCTGAATTTATAAGGTTGCCGTTGTGAGCTAAAGCCATTCTGCCCTTGATGTGATTTACCACAATCGGCTGGGCATTACTGCGGTCGTTAGATCCCGTTGTGCCGTAGCGCACATGTCCTACCGCGATGTTACCCTCGCCCAACCGGTCAATAATATCGGGTGTAAAAACATCGTTTACAAGGCCTGTGTCCTTATAATCGGTGAAAACGCCGTCGTCGTTTACTACTATTCCGCAGGATTCCTGTCCGCGGTGCTGAAGCGCGAAAAGTCCGTAATAGGTGGTATGCGCTACATCTGCGGTTTCGGGAGAAAACACCCCGAAAACACCGCACTCTTCTCTTAAATTACCCATTTTTGCCTCCGAGAATTATTCGCCGAATACTCTTTTCATCATTTCGTTGTAAGCGTCCTCAACTCCGCCCATATCGCGGCGGAAACGGTCTTTGTCAAGCTTTTCGTTTGTGTCCGCGTCCCAAAAGCGGCAGGTGTCGGGGGAGATTTCGTCAGCCAGAACAATTGTGCCGTCAGACAGCCTTCCGAATTCAAGCTTGAAATCAACTAACTTTACGTTAAGAGAGAGGAAGTATTCCTTTAAAATTTCGTTCACCTTAAACGCCATTGATTTAATCGTGTCGATTTCTTCCTTTGTCGCAAGCTTTAAGGCAAGGGCGTGATATTCATTGATAAGCGGGTCATGCAGATCGTCGTTTTTGTAGGAAAACTCGATTGTCGGCTCGTCAAAAACAATACCCTCTTCTACGCCGTAACGCTTTGCAAAGGAGCCTGCCGAAATGTTGCGGATAATTACTTCGAGAGGCACAATGCTGACCTTTTTAACAACGGTCTCGCGGTCGTTTAACTCCTCGACATAGTGGGTGGGAACACCCTGCTTTTCAAGTAAACGGCAAAGGAAGTTTGACATTCTGTTGTTGATAACTCCCTTGCCTGTGATAGTACCCTTTTTAAGACCGTCAAGTGCAGTCGCGTCGTCCTTGTAGGAAACGATTACATATTCGGGATTTTCGGTGGCAAATACCTTTTTTGCCTTGCCCTCGTAAAGCTGTGCTGTTTTTTCCATTTTAATTTCCTCCGTTTTATATATTGAACTGCTCTTCGACAGCCTTGTTTTTACTTAGCACCTTTTCGTAATCGGCTTTGCGCTTGTCATCAAGCTTTTCGGCTAATTCGCAGTCGCTGACCGCCAATATTTCCACGCACAGCAAAGCGGCATTAACAGCGCCGTCAATAGCAACCGTAGCGACAGGTATGCCCGAGGGCATCTGCACGGTTGAAAGCAGCGCGTCAATACCGCCTAAGCCTGCTGATTTAATGGGTATTCCGATAACGGGAAGGGTAGTGTTAGCGGCTATAGCTCCCGCAAGGTGAGCCGCCATTCCCGCCGCGGCGATTATAGCGCCGAAACCGTTTTTGCGGGCGTTAACACTAAATTCCTTAGCCTCCGCCGGTGTGCGGTGAGCCGAGAAAACGTGCACCTCAAAGGGTACGCCGAAGCTTTTAAGCGTATCCGCGGCTTTAGTAACAA
>JAEDNG010000065.1 GCA_016302625.1 Clostridiaceae bacterium | reverse complement strand
GTCTACCGACCACTGTATCGTTTTCATGCCTATACTTTCGGTGGTTTCTATAAGCGCATTGTCATAATCTCCGTAGGGCGGGCGCAGAAGGGTAGGGCGAACGCCGGTCGCGGCTTCAATTTTATTATTACAGCTTTCAAGCTCATCCTTCATCTGCGCCTTTGAAAGCTGAGGCATGTGGGGGTGGGTATTAGAGTGATTCTGAATCTGATGTCCCGCGTCTGCCAAAGCCTTTACAGATTCGGGATATTTATCCACCCAAGAGCCGACCACAAAAAATGTTGCCGGAACATCATATTCCTTTAAAATATCAATAAGAGTCTGCGTGTCGTCGTTCCCCCATGCTGCATCAAAGCTTATCGCGACCTGTTTTTTGTCGGTCTCGACGCAGTAAATCGGCAGCTTTCGGTCGTTGTTCGCAAACGCCGTTACCGAGCCTATCACTACCGCTGTCACCGCTATAACCGCGCAAATACCAAGCATTAAATGTTTTTTTGTTATTATTAAAAATTTCATAAAAAGCACCTCAATATTTTATATGTCAAAGTGCTCGTACGATATTATATTAAATTATTTTAATTGCTTATTTCTTATATTCGTATTATAATTATGTCGGTGAATGTCGCTTTTTCTTTTGATATAATATTCAAAAGGGAGGTGATATTTAATGAGTTTATTAGGTGATATGATTGTTGCGGGTATAAAAGGAATAAAATTCAATCCTCAATTTTATGAAGACAAGAAATATAAGGTTTGGATTTGTATGCTTTCGCCTTCAACTTGCAAACCTTGTTTTGATTTACATGGTAAATTATATTTGCCCAAAGATGCGCCGCCAAGATTTCCTAAATTACACGAAAATTGTGCTTGTACTGTTGTATGGTCTGAATCTGTTAAAAAAGGAACATGTACTTTTGAAAGTGAAAAGGGGATAGATGTTTCACTTTCAAACGGTGAGTCTTTACCAAAACAATATATTACTAAAAAGGAAGCCAAAAAACTTGGTTGGAAACCGATTTTAATGAATTTACATCAAGTGACAGACAAAGGCGTTATTGGTGGAGATATTTACAGAAATAAGGATGGTAAACTACCATCTGTTGACGGTAGAATATGGTATGAAGCAGATATAAATTATACTGGTGGGATACGAAATAGTTCTAGAATTCTTTACTCGAATGATGGATTAGTGTTTGTTACTTACGACCATTATTTTACATTTAATCAAATATGTTAGGAGGACAATATGAAAATTATTGTTATTGATTTTTCAAAATGTAAATATCCGATGGATTTACACAATGAAATCAGAAAAAAATTAGAATTGCCCGAATGGTATGGGAATAATTTAGATGCTTTATGGGATATGCTTACGGGCTTTATTGAAACACCAATCGAAATAACGGTGATTTACAAACCCGAAAATAAGGCAGCAGAAAACTTAAAAGAAAACGTTTTAAAAGTAATTGAAACTTTCAAAGAAGCATCTGAAGAGGATGAAGAAATAAAATTTAGTTATGAATTGTAATTTTAAAGCCTGTATATTCCATTTGGTATATACAGGCTTTACCATATATTGTTTTGTACCTTTTTACTATTACCCCATGCTGCATCAAAGCTTATCGCGACCTGTTTTTTGTCGGTCTCGACGCAGTAAATCGGCAGCTTTCGGTCGTTGTTCGCAAACGCCGTTACCGAGCCTATCACTACCGCTGTCACCGCTATAACCGCGCAAATACTAAGCATTATCTGTTTTTTTGTTATTATTAAGAATTTCATATGTAAATCTCCTCTTTGCTTTCTAATAAAAAATATGAATACCGGCTTGTATACTATTCTATAAAATATTCTGATTTTATAATTTATAAATTGTAAAATCGGAATATTTATGCTATACTAAAGAAAAATGTAATTTTTCCTTTAGGAGGAATAAAATGTCTGCTAAAATTTATCGGCTGTCAGACGGTGTCGAGGGACTGTTTATTAAAAATGAAAGGTTTAATACAACCTCGGTTTCATTTAATTTTTATCTGCCGCTTAAAAGAGAGACTGCGGCGGCTTATGCGCTGTTGCCCTTTATAATGACTACCTGCGGCGAAAAATATCCGGATTTTTCGGTGCTCAATTACAAGCTGAACCGCCTTTACGGCGCACAGCTTGACGCGGCGGCGGAAAAGCTCGGAGATTATCAGCTCCTTAAAATGCGTATTTCGGTGATAAACGATAAATACACCTTTGAAAGCGAATCACTTATTAAACAGGCGTGCGAAATGCTTTTGAGTCTTATTTTCGAGCCTAAAGCGGAAAACGGCGCTTTTGCCGCGGACGATCTGGCGCGCGAAAAACGCAAGGCAATCGAGCATATTAAGGGTGAAATCAGCGAAAAACGGATTTATGCCAAAAACCGACTTATTGAGGAAATGTTTAAGGGCGATGCTTACGGCGTTCCGAAATGCGGAACAGCAGATGATGTTGAAGCCGTTACGGGCGAAACCTTGTATTCCGCGTGGAAAGACCTGCTTAAGAAAGCGTTCATCAGAATTCAGGTTATCGGAGCGGCGTTACCGCAAAGACTTTTTGAGGATATTGCAGAACGTTTTGACGGTATTAAGCGGGACGATATTACAGACTGCAAAATAAACAGCGCCGCTAAAGAGCGCGAAACGCCTGTAAGCGTTACCGAAAAAATGGATGTTAAACAGGGCAAGCTTGTAATGGGCTTTTCCTCACGTATGAGCGGGGACGACGACGTTTCGCTTCCGGTTATGATAATGACCGACATTTTCGGCGGCGGCCCTTATTCGAGACTTTTCTCAAACGTCCGCGAAAAAATGAGCCTTTGCTACTACTGCTCCGCGTCGGCTGTACGTCAAAAGGGTCTTATAACGGTTGAATCGGGCGTTGAAAAGGAAAACGCCGAAAAAGCGGAGAAAGCAATTATATCTCAGCTCGATATCGTTAAAAACGGGGAATTTTCCGATTTTGAATTTAATTCTTCTCTTAAGAGTATTTGCGATTCGCTTAATACTTATAACGACAGTCAGGTTTCTCTTGACACATGGTATGCCTTAAAGGCTAATAACAGTACTCTTTATTCACCGGAGGACATTGCCGAAAGAATAAAGCAAATCACCCGTGAGGACGTTGTGAACGCCGCAAAAGGTGTAAAGCTTCACACGGTTTACAGACTTTTGCCCAAGGAGGAAAAGTGATGCAAAAACAGGTTTTTGAAAGCGATATAGGCGAAAGCTATGTTGCGGCGGTTCACCCGTCGGGACTTAAAATCTATATATTGGAAAAGCCGCAGTACAACTCGGCTTATGCCGTTTTCGGCACTAAATACGGCTCGATTGACACCTGCTTTTCGGTAGACGGAAAGGAAGTAAAGGTGCCCGAGGGCATAGCCCATTTTTTGGAGCACAAGCTTTTTGAAAGCGAGGACGGCGACGCGTTTACAAAATACGCCGAAACCGGTGCGTATGCAAATGCCTTCACCTCCTTTGACCGCACATGCTATTTGTTCTCATGCTCGGACAGATTTTACGATAATCTTTCTATACTGCTTGATTTCGTTCAGTCGCCCTATTTTACGGCTCAGACCGTTAAAAAAGAGCAGGGAATAATCGGCCAGGAAATCAGAATGTACGATGACAGCCCCGGCTGGAAGGTCATGTTCAACATGCTGGAGGCTATGTATAAAAACCACCCTGTCAGGATTGACATAGCGGGCACCGTTGAATCAATCGCCGAGATTGACGATAAGCTGCTTTACGACTGCTACAATACCTTTTACAATCCCTCCAATATGTTCATCTGCATTGCGGGAAACGTAAGTACCGAAAAGGTGCTTTCAATGGTTGACAGCGGAATTAAAACAAATAATCCGATTGAAATTTTAAGAACTGACTTTGAAGAGCCTGACGGTATTACAGATGCTTTTGCCGAGCAAAAGCTTGCCGTGGCTCAGCCGATGTTCTGTTTAGGCTTTAAAGAAACCGTAAACGAGCCGGAGCGCACGGTTAAGGAAAAGGTCTGCTCCGAAATTTTGCTTGAAATAATTGCCGGCGACTCTTCTCCGCTTTACAAAAGGCTTGTAAACGAGGGACTTATCAACGACGAGTTCGGGAACGAATACTTTACGGGGCGCGGCTATGCCTGTTCTATATTCGAGGGCGAATCCTCCGACCCGAAACGCGTTGCAGAGGAAATTAAAGCTGAAATTGAGCGGCTTAAAACCGACGGCATCGATAAAAAGCTCTTTTCGGCGGTTCGGTGCGGAATGTACGGCGACGCCGTCCGCGCTTTTAACAATGTCGAGAGCATTGCAATGCAGCTTGTAAACTGCGCAATGTCGGACTGCGGTCTGTTTGACGAGCTTAAATACCTTAAAACCGTCACCCCCGAGGATATTTACAAGCGGCTATCTCTGCTTGACGGCGAAAAGGCCGTGCTTTCGGTTATAAACCCGATAACGGAGGAATAATAAATGAGCTACGACGTTACGATTTTCGGAATACATCTTACCCTTTCGCCGATTGCATTTTCAATTCCCATCGGCAAGGGACACTGGGATATTTACTGGTACGGAATTATAATTGCGACCGGCTTTTTACTGGCGCTGATATACGGACTTAAAAACGCAAAGCGTTTCGGGCTTAACCCCGACCGTATGCTCGATGTTATTTTGGTTGCGACCCCTGTCGCTATACTATCGGCGCGTACCTATTATGTGATTTTTGACGGCGAACCGCTTGACGGTATAGGCGACTTTTTCGGCTTCGGGGATTCTTCGGGCTTTGCCGGCCTTGCTATTTACGGCGGAGTTATAGGTGCTTTTGTTTCGGGTGCCGTGATGTGTAAAATCCGTAAGGTGAATATTTTTGATATGTTCGATATTGCCGCCGTCGGTTTTCTAATCGGTCAGGGAATAGGCCGCTGGGGAAATTTTGTAAATCAAGAGGCGTACGGCGACTTTACCGGCAGCAGCTGGTGGGGTATGGAAAGCACAAAGACAATATCGGAAATGGGCGAGGGTCTTGTTCACCCCTGCTTTCTGTATGAATCTATATGGTGTATCACCGGATTTTTCGTTTTAAACTATTTAAGCAAAAGACGCAAATTCAGCGGCGAAATTTCGCTTATGTACTGTGTGTGGTACGGCTTCGGCAGAGGAATTATCGAGCTTTTGCGAACCGACAGCCTGATGATCGGAAATATTCGCGTTTCATGTCTTTTGTCCTTTACGATATGCGTTGCGGGGATTGTACTGCTTACGGTTTTTTACCGCCGCGCACAGCAAAATGCCGTTCCCGAAAGCTACGAGGCGGTCTTCGCTGATAATGAGGAAACCGAGGAAATTTCCGAAGAATTTACCGACAGCGATAATATACAGGAGGAAAATAATGAGCAGAATAATTGACGGAAAAGCGATATCCGCCGCCGTAAAGGAACGCGTAAAAAGAGAAGTCGCCGAGCTTAACAAAAAGGGCGTTACAGTCGGTCTTGCCGTAATAATTGTGGG
>JAEDNG010000064.1 GCA_016302625.1 Clostridiaceae bacterium | reverse complement strand
GTGGCAAAGCTTGTAAATGCCTGATCAAACCAGCCGCGGCGGTAAAGCACCGTGCCGTTTAAGAAATACCATTCCGCGTCGCGCGACTGGGGCGGTACACCGTCAAGCACCTCCTGCGCCTGCTCGAGTCTGCCCTGATTTATAAGGCTTCTAACCTCCGGAAAAGACGAGCTTGCGTTGGCGTTATATGAGCTGCCTCCGGTTTTCTTGCCCGAACGGCGCTCCTCCATAATCATATCGTACGCCTCGTTGATTTCCTTCATTTTCTCGCCCGCAAGGTCGGAAAGCGGATTATCGGCGTAATTATCGGGATGATATTTTCTCGCTAATTCTCTGTAAGCGCTTTTGATTTCGTCATCGCTCGCGTTTTTGGAAACGCCGAGCACCGCATAAGGGTCTGTCATACTTTAAGCTCCTTTTTAAAAGTGTCCTCTAAACCTAAATATATAATATTTCCGAGAATAGGCTTGTATTTTTTTACGTCCAAAAGCTCAAAAGCCTTTCCCGCCTCGTTTGAGCAGAAATAAAGCTGTGGAACGATACGTTTTTTCGCATATTCCGAAGGCTCTCCTTCAGTCTCATATTTCAAGCAGTTGTATGAGCCTTTTTTGATATCCTGCGGCAAATCGCACGCCGCGTCGATAAGATAAATATAACGTCCAAGACAGTAGCCTATCCTCTCTAACACTCTTTTTTGCCGCTCATCGTCGCTGCAAAGCCGCAAAAGCTCAGCCAGAGCCTTAGCGGTAGGGTCAGCCGCCTTATCAAGCTCGGCGCATCCGTCCCTTTCGAGCGCGTTCTGAGCCGCGATATATTCGGAAATAATTTTATCAATCTGCGGATATTCTTTTTTAGCCTTATTTCTCGCATGTGAAAAGAGCGGCTTTATTAAAATATATCCTATTTTTTTTAAGCCCTTTTCGTCGTTAAGATTATCAAGCAATTTGTAATACATCATTATCATTGCCGCGGCGGACGGCATTAACAGCGATTCATCGTTTTTACAGTAATTGCATTTTTTTAACGGATTGCAGACGCAGCGTTTTTTCTCTATCGGGTCGCACCCGTCTGTCATCGACATATTAAGCAGGGCTAAAAAGGTAAAATCATAGCTTAGCGTAAAGCGCGACCAGATACCGTATTTTTTACCGAGCGTTCTGCAAAGGGAGCAGTAAACCGCCTTATACATCTCGTATTCCTTTACCTTAAGCTCCGGTTTTGCAATTCTGATATATCCGAACACTTCGCCGTTTCACCCCATAGCTTACATTTTAATATTGTTACACTTTATATTGGTGAATAATGTGTAAATTTAAAGTAACTTCTTTAAAAATTTGCCTGTGTAGGAGACTTCGCAGACGGCGACCTTTTCGGGAGTTCCGGTGCATACGACCGTGCCGCCCCTGTCTCCGCCCTCGGGGCCTAAGTCAATTATATAATCGGCGGTCTTGATAACGTCCAGATTATGCTCGATTACAAGCACGGTGTTGCCGGACTCTACAAACCTCTGCAAAACCTCGATAAGCTTGTGCACGTCGGCGGTGTGAAGTCCGGTTGTCGGCTCATCAAGAATATAAATTGTTTTTCCGGTGCTCCGCTTTGACAACTCGGCGGCTAATTTAACACGCTGAGCTTCACCCCCCGAAAGGGTTGTCGCAGGCTGTCCGATTTTAATATAGCCGAGTCCCACATCAAAAAGTGTTTTAAGCTTTCGGTGGATTTTGGGTATGCTTTGGAAGAAGTTCATACCCTCCTCGACCGTCATTTCAAGCACATCGTAAATACTTTTGCCCTTGTATTTAACATTAAGCGTTTCACGGTTGTAGCGCTTTCCGCCGCATACCTCACAGGGGACGTAAATATCGGGTAAAAAGTGCATTTCAATCTTTAAAATACCGTCGCCCTGACACGCCTCGCAACGTCCGCCTTTAACATTGAAGGAAAATCTTCCGGCGGTGTATCCGTGCATTTTCGCATCCTTTGTGGAGGCGAAAAGCTCGCGGATATCGCCGAATACCCCTGTATATGTCGCAGGGTTTGAGCGCGGCGTTCTGCCAATCGGCGCCTGGTCGATGTTAATGACCTTATCAAGATTTTCTATTCCCTCAAAGGATTTGTAAGCGCCCGGAATGGTTTTCGCGTTGTTGAGTTTATTTGCTAAAACCTTATATACAATGTCGTTTACAAAGGAGGATTTACCGCTTCCCGAAACGCCCGTAACGCACACGAATGTATTAAGCGGAATTTTAACATTGATTTTTTTGAGATTGTTTTCGGCGGCTCCACGTATGTCAAGAAATGCTCCGTTACCCTTTCGCCGCGTTCTCGGCACCGGAATTTTCTTTCTTCCGGTCAGATAATCCGAGGTTATCGACTCTGTGCATTTTTCAAGCTCGGGAACGGTTCCCGAAAAGACGATATTTCCGCCGTGAATACCCGCTCCCGGGCCTACGTCTACAATATAATCTGCGGCGCGCATTGTGTCCTCGTCATGCTCGACGACAATTACCGTGTTTCCAAGGTCGCGCAGACGCTTAAGAGTAGCTATCAGCCGGTCGTTATCCCTCTGATGAAGTCCGATACTCGGCTCGTCAAGAATGTAAAGCACACCCATTAAGGACGAGCCTATCTGGGTTGCAAGTCTTATTCTCTGGCTTTCGCCGCCCGAAAGAGTACCCGAAGAGCGTGACAAATTAAGGTATTCAAGACCGACGCTTTCAAGAAAGGTAAGCCGTTCGCGGATTTCCTTTATAATAGGCTTTGCAATCATGCCGTCGCGCTGTCCGAATTTCAGCGAATTTATAAATTTAAGCTCGTCGGTCACCGACATATCGCAGAATTCCTTTATATTTTTGCCGCCGACCGTGACCGCTAAATATTCGGGCTTAAGTCTCGCTCCGTGACAGTCGGGACACGGCAGCTCTGTCATATAGCTTTCGATTTCCGCACGTGCGTGGTCGCTCTGGGTTTCTCTGTAACGGCGTTCAAGATTGTTTATAACCCCCTCGAACGGCGCTTCATATGTGCCGCCGCCCCAGTCGCTGTTTCTTTTAAGCTTAAGCTTAGTATCTCCCGTTCCGTAGAGAACCGCGTGCTTTGCTTCGTCGGACAAATCCTTATAAGGAGTATTTATATCAAAACCGAAATACTCGGCAAGCCCGTTATAGTACATGGTAGCGATACTTCCCGAATCGGGATAAAACCATGAGTTTACGCCCCAGCCCGAAGCCCTTATCGCGCCGTCCAAAAGCGACTTGCTTTCGTCGTTTATAACAAGCTTGGGATTAACCTTCATAAATATTCCGAGTCCCGTGCAGGTCGGACATGCGCCGAACGGACTGTTAAAGGAAAACATGGTCGGAGTAAGCTCGGGTATGCTTATACCGTGCTCGTCGCAGGCAAAGCTCTGGGAAAACTGCATTTCCTCCCCGCCTATCACATCGACCGCTATAAGTCCGCCCGAAATTTCGGCGGCGGTTTCAACGCTGTCCGCAAGTCTGGAACGAATTTCATCCTTAACCACAAGACGGTCAACGACTATCTCAATCATATGCTTTTTATTTTTTTCAAGCTTTATTTCTTCTGACAGGTCGTACATGTTTCCGTCAATTCTGACACGGACATAACCCTGTTTTCTTGCGTGTTCAAGTTCCTTTGTATGCTCGCCCTTTCTTCCCTTGACTATCGGGGACAAAATTTGTATCTTGCTCCCCGCGGGCAAAGCCATTACCTTATCCACAATCTGGTCGGTGGTCTGCTGGCTGATTTCCTTGCCGCATACCGGACAGTGCGGCACGCCCACCCGCGCGTACAAAAGGCGCAGGTAATCGTATATCTCGGTCACCGTTCCGACGGTCGAACGCGGATTTTTAGAGGTGGTTTTCTGGTCTATTGAAATTGCGGGAGAAAGTCCCTCGATACTGTCGACATTAGGCTTTTCCATCTGTCCCAAAAACTGTCTTGCATAAGATGAAAGCGACTCGACATACCGCCTTTGCCCCTCCGCGTATATAGTATCGAACGCAAGAGAGGATTTACCGCTGCCCGATAGTCCGGTAAAAACAATAAGCTTGTCCCTCGGAATTTCGACATTCACATTTTTTAAATTATGCTCGCACGCGCCCTTAATAATAATTTTATCGTTTGCCATTTATATCTCCTCGGTGTTTCACATTATCATTTCTATTTTAATACAAAAAAATAATAAAGTAAACCTTTTTCGCCTTTTATTTTATATTTCCCAGACTGCATTACAATATCAAAAAGGCAGCCGCCTGACAGCGACTGCTTAATATAAAAGGAATATTATTTTGAAGAAATATACTCATCAATGGCTTTAGCCGCGGTTTTACCTGCGCCCATTGCAAGGATAACGGTGGCGGCGCCTGTTACAGCGTCTCCGCCCGCGTAAACTCCCGGTTTTGAAGTAGCTCCGGTTTCCTCGTTTACGATAATTCCGCCGCGTTTATTTACATCGAGACCGGCGGTTGTTGATTTGATAAGCGGGTTCGGAGATGTACCGATAGACATAATAACACAGTCGGCTTCAATCTCGTATTCACTGCCCTCAACAGGGATAGGACGCGCGCGGCCGGATTCGTCGGGCTCGGAAAGCTTCATTTCCTGGCAAAGCACGCTCTTAACCCAGCCGTCCTCGCCGTTTATTTTTATCGGATTGGTAAGGAATTTAAACTCAATTCCCTCCTCCATTGCATGCTCAACCTCCTCGCGGCGGGCAGGCAGCTCATGCTCGGTGCGGCGGTAAACGATTGTAACGTCCGCGCCCAAGCGCTTAGCGGTTCTCGCCGCGTCCATCGCGACATTTCCGCCGCCGACAACGACAGTCTTTTTAGCCTGCATAACAGGCGTGGCACTGCCGTCCTTGTAGGACTTCATAAGGTTGTTTCTGGTTAAGAACTCATTTGCAGAATAAACGCCGCAGAGAGCCTCGCCCTCGATTCCCATAAATCGCGGAAGTCCCGCTCCCGAGCCGATAAACACAGCCTCATAGCCCATGTCAAAAAGCTCGTCAACGGTAAGGGTTTTACCGATTATAACGTCGGTATCAATCTCAACGCCGAGCTCTTTTAAAGTGTCGACCTCTTTCTGAACGATTTTCTTAGGCAGACGGAACTCGGGAATACCGTATACCAGTACTCCGCCTGCGGTGTGTAAAGCCTCGAAAACCGAAACCTTATAGCCTTTTTTGGCAAGATCGCCGGCGCATGTAAGTCCCGATGGGCCTGAGCCGACAACAGCAACCTTGTGACCGTTAGGCTCAGGACATTTTACATTTTCCTTTGCATGCTCATTGTGCCAGTCGGCAACGAAACGTTCAAGTCTGCCGATACCGACAGGCTCGCCCTTTATTCCGCGAACGCACTTTGACTCGCACTGGGTTTCCTGCGGACAAACTCTGCCGCAGACGGCGGGAAGGCTTGAAGACTCGGCTATCACCTGATAAGCCCCCTCAAAATCGCCTTCTTTAACCTTTTCGATAAATGCCGGAATGTGAATATTCACAGGACAGCCTGATACACACGGCATATTTTTGCAGTTAAGGCAGCGCGCCGCCTCGTCAAGCGCGGTTTCCTCGCTGTAGCCGAGAGCAACCTCGGAAAAATTATGATTACGGACGTCCGGCTCCTGAACCGGCATCTCGTTCTTTTTAAGACTCATATTTGCAGCCATTTACCGCACCTCCTTTTTAAACAGATTGCAGGTTTCCTCATAAGCGTGGCGCTCGAAATCGCGGTACATCGC
>JAEDNG010000063.1 GCA_016302625.1 Clostridiaceae bacterium | reverse complement strand
GCAAGACCTACACGCTCAAGCAGTGACATAGCGCGTTTTTCCGCGTCTGCTTTTGTAGATTTTCTAAGCTTTAAAGGCGCGATAGTCATGTTTTTAAGCACGGTCATGTGGGGGAATAAATTGAACTGCTGAAAAACCATTCCCATTTTCTGGCGGTGGAGATTTATGTTGATTTTAGGGTCTGTAATATCTATGCCCTCAAAATAAACGTGACCGCCTGTCGGCTCCTCAAGCAGATTGAGAGTTCTTAAAAAGGTGGATTTTCCAGAACCCGACGGTCCTATTATAACCACAACCTCGCCTTTTTTGATTTCGATATCTATACCCTTTAATACCTCTATTTTACCGAAGGATTTACAAAGTCCCTCGGTTTTGATAAGCACGTCGTTAGTGGTCACTGTTTCTTAGCCTCCTTTCAAGCTTTCCGACAAGCCATGTGAGTATCATAACTATCACAAGATAGATTGCCGCCACGGTGATAAGCGGCAGGAAGTAAGAATAAGTGCGTCCTGCAATCGAATTTCCCGCTTTTGTGAGATCCACAACGCCGACATATCCGGCAACCGAGGTTTCCTTAAGTAAAGCGATAAACTCGTTGCAGAGGGTGGGGAGGACGTTTTTAAACATCTGCGGGATAACAATATGCAGCATCGTCTGCAAATAATTAAGTCCCAGACTGCGCCCTGCTTCAAACTGACCGTTGTCAATCGACATAATTCCGCCGCGGAAAATTTCTGCAACATACGCGCCGGAATTTATACCGAAAGCAAAAATGCCTATCGGAACACCGTCTCTTATAGATACGAAAATCAAAAAATATGAAATCATAAGCTGAACTACAACAGGTGTTCCGCGGATAACCGTGAGGTAAATTTTGCATATCGCGTTAAAGAAAGCCAGTATGTAATACCCGATACCGCCGTGCTCGCGCATTTTGTCACCGTTTTTATCGTAGGTTGAGCGCACCGCCGCTACGACAATACCGATTGCAATACCGATAAGAAGCGCGCCGAAGGTGATTTTAATGGTATTTTCCAAGCCTGTTATAAGCTGTTTATATCGGTCGCCGTCAATAAATACAAATTTAAACTCGTCCGCAATGGAGTTAAACCAGTCCGAAACAGCGTTAAATATATTCGCCAAAGCATTTGCTCCTTTCATATACTAAAAAACAGGGCGGTCAGAAAACCGCCCCTAATTTTTAAGTTAATTAGTCAGCCTTAATATATGTGTCGACAACCTTTTTAACCGAACCGTCGGCGATAAGCTCCTTAAGCGCGTCGTTTACCTTTGTCTGAAGCTCGGTGTTGCTCTTTGCAAAGCAGATTGCGTAATCCTCGGTAACATATTCGGTGTCAAGAATTTTAAGTCCCTCGTTAGCGGCGACATAAGCCTTAGCCGGCTCATTGTCGATTATAACGCAGTCAATCTTGCCGCCCTTTAATGCCTCAACAGCAAGCGCGCCGTTTTGATAGCCTGTAACGTTTTCCTCGCCGAAACCGCCGTTTTCAACAGTGTCTGAAGCGTAGATATAACCGGTTGTGCCCTGCTGAGCGCCGATTTTTTTGCCGTTTAAATCGGCGGTGGTCTTAATATCGCTGTCCTCTTTAACGATTACTACCTGAACGCCTGTCGCATAGGAATCGGAGAAATTAACCTTTTCCTTTCTCTCGTCGGTAACGGTCATACCGGCCATGCCCATGTCATACTTACCGGACTGAACGCCGGGAATGATGGAGTCAAAGTCAACGTCGGCGATTTCAAGCTCGAGATTTAATTTGTCGGCGATAAGCTTTGCAACCTCGGCGTCAATACCTACAATTTTGTCGCCCTCTTTGTACTCATAGGGCGGGAACTCGGCGTTGGTAGCCATGATAAGCTTGCCCTCAGTGACGGTCATAGAAGCTTTTGAGTCTGTAGTATCACTTTTTGTGTCTGGTGTGTTTGAGCCGCAGCCGCAGCAGAGAGCTGCGATAGCCAAAGCGGCTAAAACGCTTACGATTTTTGAAAATTTTTTCATTTGAAAAATCCCCTTTAAAAGTTTAATTTTAAATTCTGTTTTGAATTATAGCACCTTACGTCCTGCTTGTCAATATATTTTTGCATAATTATGATATTTTTTTGAATATTATTAAAATAAATGCATATTTTTTATTTTTACCGAGCTGAAATTGACAATTAACTCATAATTATGCAAATATGAGTTATTCTTGAATATTTATTCATTAAAATATGCTGTGCGTGCTTATTTCCGTGTCCTCTTTCACCTGATGCAAAAGCATTTTAATATTTTCAATGTGCTCATAAAATAGTATTTCTTCGTTGCTTTCCGACAAAACCGAAAGAGAGGATAACTCTAATTCTATCTCATCTATTCTGTCGTGATTGACAAAGAACGAGAGGATTTTTTCCTTTTCGTCCCACATATCGGTCAGTTCTTCTGTGACAGCGCATGGATTTCCGCCGTTTTTGTATTCCTCCTCGCACTGCAAAACAAGCTTTTCGGCTTTATCGCAGGTGACGGAAATATAACGTAAGCTTAAAACATATGAAACGATTACCGCAATAAGCAGTATTCCGGCGGGTATAAGTCTTTTCATTCTTTTTCCCTCATTTTTATAATACTGATATTTTTATATCTGTCCATGGTCATTAAAAATACCTTTTTAACCTCGGTTTTATTGGCTTTTACCGTTTCAGTGACGTCGTTTTCGTCAATTTCCAGCGCGCCCAAGGATTCCTTTATTATTTTGCCGTCGCTTATAACCGGCAGCGGCAGAAGGGCATCTTCCTTTTCTATATTAAGGTCGCCGGCGGTCGCTGGCTGTTCGGGTGATTTCAGGAGCACACTTAAATTCCCGTTAACCTCAAGCACGGCGAAAGCGACGGTTGAAATATCGAATACGTTCTGACCGCGCAGAAGCTCTACAAGGTCGAGCACCGTCATGCGGACTCTTCGCATAACGTTTTGGTCAATAACTCCGTTTTTGATTATGACAGCCGATTTTCCGTTCATTATTTTCCGCATAAACATGCTTTTCATTGATATAACCGAAATTATGATCTCGAGTATCACGAGCATAAAAATCGCAACCACACCGTCTATAATCGGCTGGGAGGTGTCCTGAAGCGGAATAGCGGCAATTTCGGAAATTAGCAGCGTCACGACAAGCTCGTTCGGCTGCATTTCACCGATTTGTCGCTTTCCCATAAGACGAATACCTAAGGTTACGAAAACATAAAGTATTACCGTTCTGATAATCGTAATAATCATTTTATCACCGATATTATTATTGACAGCTAGGTTTAAAATATTGAAAAATAATACTTTTTATGATATAATCGGCAACGGGAGTATGCGACATTAAAAATAAACAAATTAACACCGCCTGCCTTTACATGACGGGCGGTGTGAAAATCGCGATTGACGGAGGATTATAGGACCAAAAGCCGAACAAAAACGCAACCAGTATAATAAAAAACAGCGAAGCATATTTTGCGGTTTTCGAGCAGAAGGCCTTTTTGCGTAGTATCCGTTTTTTTATGATGAGCATGGTGAAAAGACCGATAAAAAAACTCAGAATGTCAAGTGCGCTCACATTATAGCCTAATATTCCGGTATAGGTATAGAAAAACGTAACGATGGCAAGCATACCTGCAAAAAGTCCCAAAGTCGAAGCGGCAATATAGTTTTCGGGTCGGTCCTTTAAAATCAAATATTCAATTACAGAATATATAACAGTGGGGAAGAAGAGCAGTTTAAGGTGCTCCCAAACGCTTTCGTTTACGGGGGCGATAATTCCGACAACAGCATTATCGCCCGACCATTCATATATAAAATGCCAGAGAGTGCCGACGATTCCTATAATCAAAAATTCAAGCAAAGCAGAGCTCTTTTTCATTGTATTTCTCCCTTTTTTATTCTTAATAATAGTATATTGTATTTTTTAACGTTTATTACAGCAAACGGAGGCGACGGTATGTCAAAGGAAAACGGAAAAAACACCAAGGGTAAAATTGTTTCCGCCGCGTGGGAGCTTTTTTACGAAAAGGGCTACGACGATACGACGGTTGATGAGATCGTAGCCAAAAGCGGAACATCAAAAGGCTCTTTTTATCATTATTTCGATTCAAAGGATTCTTTGCTTTCCTCCCTTTCCTACCTTTTTGACGAGAAATACGAGGAATTGAAGGACAATCTTACACCCCGGATGACCGCCTTTGACAAGCTGGTTTACTTAAACCGCGAGTTATTTCTTATGATTGACAACAGCATTTCGGTCGATTTGCTGGCGAGGCTTTTGTCAACTCAGCTTATAACAAAGGGACAAAAGCATCTCCTCGACCGCGACCGAACCTATTATAAGCTGCTTAGAAAAATCATAATCGAGGGTCAGCAGGCGGGGGAGCTTACCGACACGGTTTCGGCGAACGATATCGTAAAGGCTTACGCGGTTTATGAGCGCGCTATGCTTTATGACTGGTGCATCTGCGAGGGCGATTACTCGCTCTGCCGCTATTCTGAGGGCATGATTGGTATGTTTTTGGGCGGATTTTGTCGTAAAAAGTAAATATTTTATTTTTAATATTTATTTCAGTCTGTACTTTAGTCTAATTATAATTCCTTTTAAATAAAGAAAATATCGGCAAAAAACAAAGGTATATACTAAATTTAGTATATACTTTATTCTCTATTGCGTTCTGATTTTATTTGTGATAAAATAACTTGTAATTTTTATTTGGAGGAGTATTAATGAGTACTGCGGATATTTGTATCCTGATTGCGATTTTCGCATATCTTGCGGCGATGATAGTAATCGGAATAGTTTTCACAAAGAAAAACAAAAGCTCGGACGATTTTTATTTGGGCGGCAGAAAATTGGGGCCGCTTGTTACCGCGATGAGCGCGGAAGCGTCGGACATGAGCTCGTGGCTTTTAATGGGGCTTCCGGGTCTTGCCATGGCGGGGCGCTTTGCGGAGGCTTCGTGGACGGCAATCGGTCTTGCAATCGGTACATATCTTAACTTTTTGATTGTGGCGAAAAGAATCAGGCGTTATTCAAGCAAAATAGACGCTTTTACAATCCCGGATTTCTTTTCAAAGCGCTATAAGGACAAAAAGAACATTTTAAGCCTTATTTCTGCGCTTATCATTATTGTTTTCTTCGTTCCGTACACCGCGTCCGGCTTTTCCGCCTGCGGAAAGCTGTTTAACACGCTTTTTGGTATGGACTATACGACCGCAATGATTATAAGCGCGGTGGTTATCGTGGCTTACACAACCTTGGGCGGTTTCCTTGCCGCGTCTACAACCGACCTTGTTCAGAGTATTGTAATGACCGTGGCTCTTATCGTAGTGTTGCTTTTCGGTATAAATTCCGCCGGCGGCTGGGATCAGGTTGTTGCGAATGTTAAAGCAATTCCGGGCTTTGTGAGCTTTACGGAAGTATACGCAGGTTCAGAGGGCACAGCGCCCTACAACGCGCTGACTATCGCATCCACTCTTGCGTGGGGACTCGGATATTTCGGTATGCCGCACATTCTTTTGCGCTTTATGGCTATTAACGACGCGAAAAAGCTTAAAACCTCACGCCGCATAGCCGCGGTTTGGGTTGTAATTTCAATGGCGGCGGCAATTCTTATCGGTATAGTCGGCTTCGGCATGGTAAAAAGCGGAGCTATCGGTGAGCTTTCCGATACCGAGCGCGTTATGGTTGCAATTGCAAAGCTTATAAGCACTCACGGTATTTTACCGGCAATCATTGCGGGTGTTATATTGGCGGGTATT
>JAEDNG010000062.1 GCA_016302625.1 Clostridiaceae bacterium | reverse complement strand
GAGGAATGTGACGTTGACCCGATAATTGCGCTTATCGCCTCCGAAAGAGGATATTCAGACCCTGCGGCTCTGGAGGAATTTCTGTCCGACGAGCCCTGCTTTTCCGACCCGCATGAGCTTACAGATGTTGAAAAGGCGGCTGAAATCGTAAATTCCGCGGTTGAAAGCGGCGTAAAAATCGCGGTTTACGGCGATTATGACTGCGACGGGGTCACTGCGACTGCGCTTATGTATAATTACCTTAAAGGTCGCGGGGCTGACTGCGTTTATTATATCCCCGACCGCTTTGACGAGGGCTACGGTATGAACAAAGCCGCCGTTCAAAAGCTTAAAAATGACGGCGCCCGGCTTTTAATCACGGTGGATAACGGTATTGCGTGCCATAATGAGGTCAAGCTTGCAAAGGAACTCGGTATGTCGGTAGTGGTGACAGACCACCATCTGCCGGGAGACGCCTTGCCCGAAGCGGACGCGGTTGTTGACCCGCACAGAAGGGACTGTACCTCGTCTTTTAAGGATATTTGCGGCGCGGAGGTTGCGTTTAAGCTTATCTGCGTTATGGAGGACAAGGAGCCGGAAGAGCTGCTCCCTTATTTTGCCGACCTTTTAAGCGTCGCGGTTATAGCCGACGTAATGCCGCTGACCTATGAAAACCGCAGTATTGTAAAATACGGTGTATATAAGCTTAAAACCGCGCCGATGACCGGTCTTTCGGCGATTATGAACGTCGCGGGAATTGATACTGCTTCGGCAGATGCGGGGAAAATCGCTTTCGGTATTGCACCGCGAATAAACGCCGCCGGGCGAATGGGAAGCGCCGACCGCGCGGTCGAGCTGCTTATCAGCGACAATATGCTGACCGCTCTCGGTATAGCTAACGAAATCGACGCGCTTAACGCCGAACGCCAGCAAAAGGAGAAAGAAATTCTTGAGTCGGCAATAGCTATTATCGAGAAAAACGGCTACTGCCATGACCGCGTTATTGTTGTAGACGGCGAAAACTGGCATCACGGCGTTGTTGGTATAGCGGCGTCGAGGATTTCAGAGCGTTACGGCTGTCCCGCGATAGTAATATCAAAGGACGGAGATAAGGCGAGCGGCTCGGGAAGAAGTATCGAGGGCTTTTCGCTTTTTAACGCCATAAAATCCGCCTCGGATATTCTTACGAAATTCGGAGGTCACGAGCTTGCCGCAGGGCTTAGCCTTGATACCGAAAATATCCCGCTGTTGAGGCAAAGAATAAATGAATACGCACTTGAAACCGATTATGCGGCTCCCCTTTTAAAGCTTGACTGCAAGATAAACCCGTCGGCTCTGACGCTTGATCTCGCGGAAGCAATAAAAACGCTTGAGCCTTTCGGAAACGGCAACCCCAACCCGATTTTCGGTATATACGGTGTGACTTTGCAAAAAATCATACCGATCGGAAAAGGAAAGCATCTTCGCCTTATTTTTGCAAAAGGGGAAAACTCTTTTAAAGCTTTGCTTTTCGGCGTAACTCCCGAGCGCTTCTGCTTTTGCGAGGGCGATTTGCTTGACGCGGCGGTTACGGTTGAGACCAATTACTTCAACGGCGAATATAATATTTCGGTGCATATTAAGGCGCTAAGAGTAAGCGGAACCGACGACGACAGGCTGTTTTCGGAAATCGACAGTCTTAACTTATTTTTGTCAGGCAACGATTTTGATGTAAAAAAGGTGCTGCCGACGCGCGCCGAGACGGGCGCGGTTTATAAATTTATTTCCGTTAATCCGTCGTCCGGCGACAGAATTAAATATATGAATTTAAGCACGGTCGGGTATGCTAAAACCGAGGTTTCAATTGCGGCTTTAACAGAGCTTGGACTGATTTCAAAGGACGTCAGCGGGAAATACAGAATAACAGGCGTTCAGGGTAAAACCGAGCTTAAAAACTCGCCTACATACAAAAAACTGCTTGAAAGGAGTGAAACGGTATGACAGAAGAACAGCAAAGAGATTATGAAAAGCTATATAAACAAATGCAGGATTCGGGCAGAAATTACGATTACGCGCTTGTGAAAAAGGCCTTTGAATTCTGCGCCATAAAGCACGAGGGACAAAAGCGCTATACCAATGAGGATTATTATATTCACCCGTTTAATGTCGCTTTAATTATCGTTTCGCTCGGAATGGACGGTGAGTCTATCGCGGCGGCGCTTTTGCACGACGTTGTAGAGGACACCGACACAACGCTTGACGATATAAAGCGTGAATTCGGCGACGATGTGGCGCTTCTTGTAGACGGGGTTACAAAGATTGGCAGACTTAATTTTTCAACCAAGGAGCAGCAGCAGGCGGAGAGCCTTCGCAAAATGCTGATCGCCATGGGTCAGGATATACGCGTTATTATAATCAAGCTTGCGGACAGACTTCATAACATGAGGACTATCGACGCCATGCCCGAGCAAAAGCAGCGCGACAAATCGGTTGAAACGCTGGAAATTTACGCTCCGATCGCTCACCGCTTAGGTATCCGTCCGGTTAAGGAGGAGCTTGAGGATCTTGCCATAAAGCACCTTGACCCTGTGGCGTATAAGGAAATCGAGGACCTGCTGATGCTTAACAAGCGGCACAGGGAGCGGATTTTGGAGGAAATCAAGGAGCATATTGAAGAACGGCTGCATAAGGATATGCCGGGAGTTGAAATGGCGTTTCAGGGAAGAATCAAATCCATTCACGGTATATACCGCAAAATGTATGTTCAGGGCAAGGATTTTGACGAGATATACGATATTTACGCTATCCGCATTATTACTGATACCGTGGCGGACTGCTACAATATCCTAGGAATAATGCACGATATGTTCAGACCTATTCCGAACAGGTTTAAGGACTATATTTCCACACCGAAGCCTAATATGTATCAGTCGCTCCACACGACGGTCATAAGCCGCGCGGGAATACCCTTTGAAATTCAGATACGAACCTTTGAAATGCACCACACGGCGGAATTCGGTATCGCGGCGCACTGGAAATATAAAGAGGGGATAACCGACAACAACCGCAAGATGGAGGACAGGCTTGCCTGGATTCGTCAGATTCTCGATTCTCAGGCGGCTTCGACCGACGATTCCGATATTATCCGCAGTATTAAGGTCGACCTGTCGCAGGAGGACGTTTTCGCGGTAACTCCAAAGGGAGACGTAATAAATCTTCCTGTCGGCTCGACCGTTGTCGATTTTGCCTTTGCCATTCATTCGGCGGTCGGTGTACGCATGGTCGGCGCTAAGGTCAACGGAAAGATAGTACCTATCAACCACGAGGTTAAAACCGGAGAGGTCATAGAAATTCTGACCACCAATCAGCCGGGGCACGGGCCCAGCCGCGACTGGCTTAATATCGCTGTAACCTCGCAGGCAAAGTCAAAGATACGCTCATGGTTTAAAAAGGAAAAGCGTGCCGAGAATATTGCCGCGGGCAAGCTCGATATCGAAAAGGAATTCCGGCGTAACAATATCGATTTGCCCGAAAATGAATACAACGAGTTTATTGATGAGATTGCAAAGAAGCTTAAATTTGGGGGCGCCGACGAATTTTACGCGGCGATAGGCTACGGCGGAATTTTGCTTTCAAAAATAATGCCGCGCATAAAAGAGGATTACAATAAGCGTGTTTCCTCTGCTAAGCCGCTCGAAATCACCGCTGTTCCCGAAAAGAGAACCAAATCGACCGACGGAGTCGTTGTGGACGGTATCGACAACTGCCTTATCAAGCTGTCAAAATGCTGTACTCCGCTTCCTGGCGACGATATTATCGGCTTTATAACAAGAGGCCACGGTGTTTCCATTCATAAAAGGGACTGCCCGAACGTTCCGGTAAATATCGCCTCATCTGCGGAGCCCGAACGCTGGATTCCGGCGCATTGGGACGGAACAAAATCGGACACCTTTATATCAACCCTGCAGGTGGCGGCTATCGACCGCGACGGGCTTCTGCTTGACATTATGAACGCGGTTTACAATATGCGAGTACCTGCGCACAGCGTCACCGCAAGACCCACAAAGAGCGGCAACTGCATTGTTGTGCTGACGATTTCCGCAGAAAGCGTGGAGCATTTAAAAAGTATAATTTCGCGCCTTGAAAAGCTAAAGGGCGTGTTCAGCGTTGAAAGGATAAATCAGTAATGAAGGCTGTGATTCAAAGGGTTGAAAGCGCGTCGGTCTCTGTGGAGGGCAAAATTGCAGGCGCCTGTGAAAAGGGCTTTATGCTGCTTTTCGGAGCCGCAAAGGGCGATACCGAAGCGGACGCGGAGCTTTTGGCAAGGAAAACCGCAAATCTGCGGGTTTTCTGCGACGAAAACGGCAAAATGAATAAGTCGGTGCTTGATATCGGCGGGGGAATACTTGCAATATCGCAGTTTACGCTCTGCGCCGATGTTAAAAAAGGCAACCGCCCCTCGTTTACCGAGGCTTTGGAGCCGCAAAAAGCGGAAGAGCTTTACGACTTTTTCTGTAAAAAACTAAAGGCCGAGGGAGTAAACAGGGTTGAAAAGGGCATTTTCGGCGCGGATATGAAGGTAAGCCTTGTAAACGACGGGCCTGTGACGATTATTTTCGATACCGAAATATGGAGAAAAAATGGAAATTAGAGTTATACATTTAGGTCTTATAAAGACTAATTGCTATTTGCTTAAAACCGAAAAGGCGGCGGTAGTGATAGATCCCGGCTTTGAAAGAGACTCGGTGCGTGAATTTTTAAATGACAATTCGGATAAGGAGCGCATTATTCTGATTACCCATGCACATTTTGACCATATCGGCGGCGCCGAGGCGTTAAGAAATCAGACCGGTGTGCAGATAGGAATAGGAAAGGTTGACGCTCCCGCGCTCTCCGATACGGCCTTGAACCTTTCCGATGTATTTCACGCGCATATCGCCCCTTTTGAGGCTGACAGGCTTTTTGACGACGGGGAGAAATTCACCGTAGGCGATATCGAATTTAAGGTAATTTTTACTCCGGGACACACAAAGGGCGGGGTATCCTATCTTTCGGACGGCTGTCTCTTTTCGGGCGATACCCTTTTTGAAAATTCAATCGGCAGAACCGATTTTCCCGGCGGAGACTTAAAAACGCTTAAAAAGTCGGTAAAAAAACTTATGACCCTGCCCGGAGACACTAAGGTTTATCCGGGTCACGGAGATTTTACGACGATTGCGCGGGAAAGAGAAAACAATATGTTTGCGTGGTAAGAAAATGAAGCTTTGCCTTATCAATAATTCCTTTAAATACGAGCTTGAAAAGCTTATCAGAATATTTCTGCCGTTTGAGAAGATTGAGTTTTGCTCTGTAAGGGCAGAAGACGACCGTACAGCGGTGACCGAGCTTTTAAAAGGCGATAAATATACCGTACTTTCAGCCGAGCTTTTCCTTTCGGGAGAGCGTTTTACCGATGAAAACACCGTAAATAATTCCCACCCCGATTACGAAAAGGAGTGCGAGCGGCTTTTGGCAGTCTCGCTTTATAATTGCTTTGTGAAAGCGTCGGGCTATGTTCCGCAATGGGGTATTTTAACGGGTGTCCGTCCCGCAAAGCTGTTTTCACGCTTAAGTCTGGCAAACGGCGAAAAGTCGGCTGAGGATTGGTTTAAAAACGCGCTTTTTGTAAGCGATAATAAAATTTCGCTCTGCAAAGAGACCGCGCAAAGTGAAAAACGCGTTACAACGCTCTCGTCACCCGATTCCTTCAGTCTTTATATTTCAATTCCCTTTTGCCCGACAAGGTGCGCCTACTGCTCTTTTGTTTCGCACTCTGTCGCTAACGCTAAAAAG
>JAEDNG010000061.1 GCA_016302625.1 Clostridiaceae bacterium | reverse complement strand
ATACCGATATAATCCTCCCGCGTTTCGGGGTCGGAAATTTTGGAAAGGCGGTCATAAGTCTCGTTTTCGATTACGCTTTTAATATGTGTAAGACCGCTGATTTCCCTGCCCTGACGGATTTCGTAAATGCGCTGTTCCGCGCTGTCAAGCAGCTTGCCAGAATCAAGCGCGTTTTCGTTGATATCCTTAATAATATCCTGAGCGGCGGTCATAAGAGCCCGTGCATAATAACGCTCTCTTATTATCGAAACGTATGTAAGCACGTTTGCCGCAGACGGAACGGTCTGAACAAGCTGGGTTAGATATGCCTTGCCGCCTGCCTCGTCGTAGACCCCGTCGCGCTTCAGCTTTTCAAGGAGTGATACAAAATCTATCGTCTGGCTTAATTCGTACATTTCCGCCATTGCGGAGTAAATTTCTTTATGCTGCGGAATATAAAAATATTCCGTTTTCATTAAAGGCGCTATATCGTTAAGACATTTAGGGTCGATGATAACAGCGCCTAAAACCGACTGCTCCGCCTCTACCGAATAGGGCAGTCTTCCGCCGTCAAGGTCGTATATAAGCCTTTCCTCAGCCATTTTTCTACTCCGATACCACGACGGTCATTTTAGCGGAAATGCCCTGATAAAGCTTTATTTCCGCAGTATATTCGCCGAAATTCTTAATATCGGCGACATTCATTTTTTTGCGGTCAATCTCAATACCGAGGCTCTTTTTAATTTCTTCGGCGATTTCCTTTGAGGTAACCGATCCGAAAAGCTTTCCCGAAGAGCCGGCTTTAGCCTTTAGAGTGACGGTTTTTCCGTCAAGCTTCGCGGCTAAATCCTTAGCGTTCTTTATTTCCTCCTGCTTGTGGTGAGCCGCCGCCTCCTCGCGGTTTTTAAGCTCGTTAAGCGCGGCGTTATCCGCCTCGACCGCTAACTTTTTCGGAAACAGAAAGTTTCTGGCATATCCGTCTGAAACATTGCAAAGCTCTCCCTTTTTGCCGTGACCCTTAACGTCCTGTAATAATACTACCTTCATACTGATCTCCATCCTTATGTATTCACAGACGGAATACCGACTGTGAAGAAATTCAAACCTGCATAATAATCGGAAGAATCATCGGGCTTCTGCGGGTTCTCATACTGACAAACCTCGAAACCCTTTCCTTGATTCTTGTTTTAATTGTAGTCCAGTCTCTTATACCCTCTATATAACAGCGTTCTAAAATATCGCATACAAGCTCGTTAATATCGTGCATAAGCTGTTCGGACTCTTTAACATATACAAAGCCGCGAGATACAACGTCGGGTCCGGAAACTACCTCTCTTGTAACCCCGTCTATCGACACCGCGACAATAATAATACCGTCGTCTGCCAAATGCTTTCTGTCACGCAGTACAATGCTTCCGACGTCGCCTACTCCGAGCCCGTCTACAAGCACTCTGCCCGCTTGAACCGTTTCGGTGGATTTGAGCGAATTTGCCGTAACCTCAATAACACTGCCGTTACCGGTAATCAAAATATTATCGTCCGGAATACCCATTTGGCGGGCAAGTCCCGCATGCTTCATAAGGTGCTTCTGTTCACCGTGAAGCGGAATAAAATATTTGGGCTTTACCACGCTCATCATCAGCTTCAGCTCTTCCTGACATGCGTGTCCCGAAACATGAACGTCGTACATACGCTCGTAAACCACGTTCGCGCCGCGTTTCATAAGCTCGTTTACAACCTTGCTTACAAGCTTTTCGTTGCCCGGAATGGGGGTCGCCGAAATAATAATCATATCTCCCGGTATAATTTCAACCTGCCTGTGGTCGGAAAAAGCTATTCTGTGAAGTGCGGAAAGCGGCTCGCCCTGACTGCCTGTTGTGACTATGACAAGCTGTTCGGGCGGGTAATTCTTTATCATATCGATATCAATAAGCACGTCTTTAGGAACATTAAGATAGCCGAGCTCCGAAGCGACAGACACGACGTTTATCATGCTTCTGCCTGAAACCGCGACCTTTCTGCCGCAGCGTACCGCCTCGTCGATTATCTGCTGAATACGGTGAATATTCGACGAGAAGGTGGCAACCAGTATACGGTTGCCCTCCGCCTTTTTAAAGAGATTGGAAAAGGACTCTCCGACAATGCGCTCAGACTGAGTGAAGCCCGGTCTTTCGGCGTTTGTCGAATCGGACATAAGCGCCAAAACTCCCTTTTTACCAAGCTCGGCAAAACGGCCGATATCTATAACCTTGTCGTCAATAGGCGTTGTGTCAATCTTAAAGTCGCCGGTCTGGACAACAGTTCCGGCACCGCAGGTTATAGCAAAGCCTACCGCGTCGGGTATCGAATGGTTAACGTGTATAAACTCAATTTTGAATTTACCGAGTTCTACCGTTTCGCCCGGCTTTACCACGTTAAGCTTTGCCGAGCTTAAAAGCCTGTGCTCCTTAAGCTTGCCCTCTATAAGACCTATTGTCAGACGCGTAGCGTAAATCGGAACGTTAAAATTGCGTAAAAGATACGGAATAGCTCCGATATGGTCCTCGTGACCGTGGGTAACTACCATTCCCTTGATTTTATCCTTATTTTCAAGCACATAGGTAAAATCCGGAATTACAATATCAATTCCCGGAGTTTCCTCATCAGGGAACGACATACCGCAGTCTACTAAAAACATATCGCCGTCATATTCGTAAAGCGTGATGTTTTTTCCGATTTCACCGAGTCCCCCGAGCGGAATTATCTTAAGCGGTTTTTTACGCGCTCCGGTATTATATCTGCGTGTTCCTTTGTTTTGGGTACGCGCTGCGGGCTTTGCGGTTTCGGCGGCCATGTTTGTTAAAGCCGTTATTTTTGCCGCGTTATTTCTAGGTTTTCTGTCTGTATCAGCCGCAGTTTTATTATTAACGCTGTTTTTTCTGTATCTGCTTTGCGTTGTTCTGTTCACCGTCTTATTACTGTCTTTCTTTTCATTTTTTTCATTCATCAAAAGCGTTTCCTCCGAATTTTCTTATATTTTTTATGTATGAAAATATATCGGTTAAGTCACAGACCGATATTAATACACTTAAACATATATTATTTATTTTACAATCATAACTGCGGTGTTGTCAAGTGATTTTAATTAATTTATGTACCGCCAGTATATTATTGTCATTTAATTCAAAATATATTCCGTGAATAGTATATTTTGCGTGCTGATTTTTAAAAAACAAAGCCCGTGCACTAACCCACCGGTAAAATGCACGGGCGGCTATTATTATATGTATTTATGGCGGTTTGAGCGGTTCACGCCTACAATACCGCCTATCATTGAGGCGAGCATTATTATTATAAGGTGAAAAAGCGTGTTTGAGGTAAGTCCGCCGCGGTTTATTATAAGAGATATAAGTGTTATTACAATAAAAGTAATTCCCCCGACGATAAGACCTGTAAGCAGACCCTTTGAAGCATTTTTTCTCGCCGTAAAAAATGCGGCGGCAAAGCTTCCCGCGGCGACCGAAACAGTGGCGAAAACCGCCGCGTATTTATACCCTGTCTCAAAGAAATACATCACCAGCGCGAAAAGCATTATCATCGCCGCTGTAACCAAAATCCCGATTATAAAGCTTTTTATATAGTTTTTTAACCCCTTGCCGTCTGAATTTATATTCATAAAAAATCCCTCCCGAACAGTATAATATATTCGGAAGGGACAAAACTTATTCTATCAAAATTTACTTTGACGCGGTATCGTCATGAACGGTAAGATTTGTCTGCAATGCCCAGCGCGCGATTGTAAGCTTGCTGTGGTCGCTGTTTGACTCGATAACAATGGTATCCTCTTTAAGCGAAATAACGCGTCCGTAAATACCGCCGATTGTTACAACCTCGTCCCCGACCTGAAGATTTTCGCGCATCTTCTTTTCTTCCTTTTGCTTTTTGCGCTGCGGACGGATAAGCAGTAAATACATCGCTCCGAAAATTACCGCTAAATAAATCACCATTACGATAATGCTCTGCACTCCGCCGCCCGAAGCGGTTTTATTGGCTGAATCCGCCAAGGTATACATATTAAAATTCATCGGTTTTTTGCCCTCCAGTAATCTAATGTGATAATTATATCCTATATTACCTATTATTGCAAGTAAAATTTTTCTATATTCTTTGTGAAAGGATTTTTTCCTTTTCCGCCTTGAACTGCGAAAATCTGCCCTCGTCAAGAGCCGTGCGGATATCCTCCATTAAATGATTGTAAAACCAGAGGTTGTGCATAACCGCAAGCCGTTGTGACAGCATTTCCTGACTTTTAAGCAGATGCCTTATATAAGCACGGCTATACCTTTGACAAACAGGACAGCCGCAGTTTTCGTCAATAGGCGACATATCGGTCTCGTATTTTTTATTGTTAAGATTAATAATTCCCGCCGATGTAAACAAATGACCGTGGCGGGCGTTGCGGCTTGGCATAACGCAGTCGAATAAGTCAACTCCGCGTTCTACCGCGTTTAATATATTAGCCGGCGTTCCCACACCCATAAGATACCTGATTTTATTTTGCGGCATAAAGGGCGTTACATGCTCAATAATATCGTACATTACCTCGGTCGGCTCGCCTACCGCAAGACCGCCTATCGCATAACCGTCAAGCTCTAATTCCGCTATCCGTTTCATATGTTCAACACGCAGGTCGGCATATGTACAACCCTGATTTATCCCGAAAAGCAGCTGTTCGGGGTTGACAGTACCCACTCTGCGGTTCAGCTCTGCCATTTTTTCCTTACAGCGGATAAGCCAGCGTGTGGTTCGCTCGCACGAAGCCTTGGCATAGGAATATTCCGCCGGATTTTCAACACATTCGTCAAAAGCCATTGCGATTGTCGAGCCTAAGTTCGACTGTATCGTCATACTTTCCTCGGGTCCCATAAAAATACGCCTGCCGTCAACATGCGAAGCAAAGGTCACGCCCTCCTCCGATATGTTTCGAAGGCTTGCCAGCGAAAAGACCTGAAAGCCGCCGCTGTCGGTTAAAATCGGGCCGTCCCAGGTTGTGAACCTGTGCAGTCCGCCGCATTGCTTAATAATATCGTCGCCCGGTCGGACGTGCAGATGATAGGTGTTTGAAAGCATAACCTGACAGCCGAGCGTTTTTAAATCCTCAGCCGACACTGCGCCTTTTATTGCCGCCGCCGTCGCAACGTTCATAAATGCCGGTGTCTGCACCGTTCCTCGGTTTGTTACAAGCTCGCCCCGACGAGCAGAACCCTCTTGTTTTAATAGTCTATACATTGATTGCTCCTTAATTATTGACATAAATTTTAATCTATGCTAAAATCAGCATAGAAGGAGTGATACCGTGCTTAAATTACTTTATATAATTTTAACCGTTGATATCCTCGCGCTTGTTTTTTCCTTTTTTATGCTCTTGTCTACCTCGGTCGCGTATGCTGTTGTTTTTGCCGCAGTAGGTCTTTTGGGACTTGTACCGATACTTGTTCTTATAAATCATGTTGAAAGTATTGAACAACTCAAAAACGATGTTGCAAGACTTCAAAGCGAGGTAAAACGGCTTTCGGACACATTAAACGGCAGTTCGCCCTTAAAAGAAAACGGCGCTCCCGTTTTAATAAAAAACGAACCGTCAAGGGCGGTGTGGGAATGTGTAAAATGCGGTACTGTGAATAAAGCCGGCACTAACCTATGCGCAAACTGCAACGCCGAATATTCACCCTTTGTAAATCCGACCGACAACACGGATAAAAAGAAAAAGCTAAGCCGCTGGGTTAAATAAAGATATTTTGGGGACGGTTTTCAACCGTCCCTTTTATTCAATAAACATAGCGTCTCCGA
>JAEDNG010000060.1 GCA_016302625.1 Clostridiaceae bacterium | reverse complement strand
TTTCTTCAAAAGCCTCAGTGCTTTTATCGGGAGTGAGCAAAACAAGCAGAGTGCGGAAAATAAGCTTTATATCAAGCCACACACTGTATTCATTAATATATGTCAAATCAAATATAAGCTTGTCCTTGGGAGAGGTATTGTATTTTCCGTAAATCTGAGCCATTCCCGTAAGACCTGCTTTCGCGCGTTGGCGATAAGCAAACTCCGGAAGTTCCTTTGTGTATTTTTCAACATTTTCAAGCATTTCCGGACGTGGGCCTACAATGCTCATATCGCTTTTTAAAACATTAATAAGCTGAGGAAGCTCGTCAATTCTGAATTTTCTGATTATCCTGCCGGTGCGGGTTATCCTATCGTCATTTTTTGTCACGGAGCGATGGATTGAGCCGTCCTCCGCTTTCATCGAACGGAATTTTAAAACCTTGAAAACTCTGCCGGCATAGGTTGCGCGTTCCTGTTTATAAAACACAGGACCGCCGTCCTCAAGCTTAATGCAAATCGCGGTTATTAATAATAACGGCGAAGTCACTATTAAACCAAGACCCGCTATGACTAAATCCATAAGCCGTTTTATCACCCTCTGTTCAAAGGTAAGTCCCTTTACCGGTGCGTAAACCATGGATTTATCGTCAAAAAATACGCGGTGACTGCCAAGCGACACGATATCAGAAAGCTCAACACTGTAATAAATGTCCTTTTTGCAGTGATAGCAGTATTCGACCAGCGCGTTTCTTTCGGGAACGGAAAGATTGTAAAAGAAAACCGAATCCGCGCTGTCGATTTTTTTGAGCATGTCCTGCTCGTCTAAGTACACTATTCCGGTAATATTGTACTGCTTTTTATAACGGCCTATTTTTGATACAATATTATCGGTCTGTTCCCCTCTTCTAGCTATAATTATGCAGTCATGCGGTTTGTTGAATGAAAAATACAGATAATTACCGCCGTAGGTAAACGCAACGATAATAAAAATCTGAACGATATATGTCAGAATAAGCAGCAGCGGATAATCATAGACGAATTTTCCTTCATGAACGACAGTTATATTCATAATACACATGAAAAAATGCGCGACTATATCTGTAAAAAAGAGAGAAAGAATAAAAGAATATATAATAGGCTTGCTCTTTCGTTTTCCTATGTCAAACCCGCCGTATATTATATTCATCATCATATAAACAAGGGCGAAAACGCCTAAGGTAATGAACGAAGTACGGCTCGGAATAAGCATAAAGGGATATTTACTGCCGAATAAAAGAAAGAATACTCCTGCGCATGAGCAGAACATTATAAGTTTCAATAAGAAAACAACGGTAGATTCAAATTTTTTAAACATATATATGCTCTTTTCAATTTAAATAGTTACATATCGGATTATACACTATTTTGTTATAAATTTCAAGTAAAACAGTAATTCGGTCGAATAATGTGCTTAAAGAACCGCAGACTGTAATATTATTATGCCTTAAAAGTTCGCTTTTAAATGCAAATTTTAAACGCCGAAATCAGATAAACCGATTCCGACGCTTAAATTAGCGGTTATTCAGATTAGCACAAGTTCACAGAACGAATAATTACCGTGCGATTGTATTTTACCCCAGAGCCACGTCCAAAATCATCATAAGACAAAAGCCGACGGCAAAAAAGACCGTTCCGATATTGGAATGTTCTCCGGCCGACATTTCGGGGATAAGTTCCTCAACAACGACATACAGCATCGCGCCCGCCGCGAAGCTTAGAAAATACGGAAGCGCGGGAAGCACTAACTTTGCCGCGGCAAGGGTTATAACCGCACCTATCGGCTCAACAATGCCCGAGGCTGCGCCCCTTAAAAACGCGCCCGATTTGCTAACGCCCTCCGCCCTGAGCGGCATAGAGATAATCGCACCCTCGGGAAAGTTTTGAATTGCGATGCCTAAGGAAAGCGCAAGCACACTCGCAGCGGTAATACCCGAATTGCCCGAAAAAAAGCCTGCGTAAACCACTCCGACCGCCATTCCCTCTGGAATATTATGGAGGGTTACCGCAAGCACAAGCATAGTTGTCTTATGAAGCTTGCTTTTTGGCCCCTCGGCTTTATCCTCGTTTATATGCAGGTGCGGAATTATACGGTCGAGCAATAATAAGAATAGAACTCCCGCCCAAAAGCCCACTGCGGCGGGTACAAACGACCATTTGCCCAAATACTCCGACTGTTCCAAAGCAGGGATTAAAAGGCTCCAGACCGAAGCTGCCGTCATAACTCCCGCCGCAAAGCCCGACAGCGAACGCTGTAAAGGGTCGCTCATTCCCTTTTTCATAAAGAAAACGCAGGCAGAGCCTAAAACCGTACCTAATAACGGAATTAATAATATGTAAAACGAATTTACGTCCATTATTTCAACCCACTAAAAAAGCTGTTAAAGCACTTCAATATCTACCGAGGTGATAACTACGTCGTCGCACGGAACGTCGTTTACGGTTTTAACGTTGGCTATGCCGTCAACAATCTCCATGCCCTCAAAAACCTGACCGAAAACGGTGTGACGGAAATCAAGCCAAGGAGTTCCGCCCATTTCCTTATATGCCTCTGTAATATCAGCAGGAAAACCGCTGTCGGCAAGCTCCTTCATCTGCTCTATCATCGAAGCGGGAGCCTCGTTTGCCTGAACGATAAAGAACTGACTGCCGTTTGTGTTCGGTCCCGCATTAGCCATCGAAAGCGCACCGCGAAGATTGTGAAGCTCGGGGTCAAACTCGTCCTCGAACTTTCCGCCCCATATTGATTCTCCGCCGATACCCGTTCCGAGCGGGTCGCCGCCCTGAATCATGAAATCTTTAATTACACGATGAAATTTAAGTCCGTTGTAATAGCCGTTTTTAGCGTGCGTTGTGAAATTTTCGCATGTTTTAGGCGTTTTGTCGGGAAAAAGCTTTATTTTGATATCTCCCATGCTTGTGTGCATTACTGCGACGGTGTCTCCCTTTTCGGGTTTTTTAAGCTGAATACTTGCCATTTTTCTGCTCCTTAGAGTGTTTTTTATCTTTTTTGTACTTGTATTTTACCACTATATATAGTATAATACAAGTACTTTTATAAGAATTTTTTAAAGGAGCATTAACCATGAAGTGTCCTTTCTGCGGCTTTGAGGAAAGCAAGGTAATCGATTCAAGACCCACCGACGAGGGGCAGCGCATAAGGCGCCGCCGCGAATGCTTGCAGTGCGGCAAGCGTTTTACCACATACGAAATAATCGAAAGTCTGCCGATAATCGTAATAAAGAAGGATAAATCCCGCGAGGCGTTCGACCGCGATAAGCTGATGAACGGTTTGCTTCGCGCCTGCGAAAAGCGTCCGGTTTCGATAGACACCCTCGATAAAATGATTGACGAGATAGAGACCGTTTTGCAAAATTCGCTTGACCGCGAGGTAAGCAGTGAGAAAATCGGTCAGCTTGTTATGGAAAAGCTTAAAAAAATCGACGAGGTGGCTTATGTCCGCTTCGCCTCGGTTTACCGTCAGTTCAAGGATATCAACACCTTTATGAAGGAGCTTAACAAGCTGCTTGCAAGCGATTAACCGCGTTTTTTATCAGAGGAGAGAAGCATGAACAGCAACGAAAAAATGGCGGAGCTTTTGCTCCCCGAAATAGATATAACCCCCGATTATTACGAGAAAAAATACAAGCCGAGAAGCCTCCCCGAGGGCGCTAGGGTTACAAGAATTGCCCCCAGCCCCACGGGCTATCTGCATTTAGGCACCCTTTTTGCGGCGCTTGTAAACCGTATAACCGCGACCTCCACCGGAGGAGTTTTTTATACAAGAATTGAAGATACCGACAAAAAGCGTGAAATTGAGGGCGGAATTGCCGATATTATCGACGGTCTTAACCGTTTCGGAATTACAATAGACGAGGGCTTTACCGCCGCCGATAAGGAAGAAGGCAATTACGGGCCGTATAAGCAGAGTCTGCGCGCCGAAATATATCAGACCTATGCCAAGGATTTAATCAAAAAGGGTCTTGCCTACCCCTGCTTCTGTACCGCGGAGGAATTAGACTCGGTGCGTAAAATTCAAGAGGAAAAGAAAATCCGCACCGGCTACCACGGCGAATGGGCAATGCACCGGGACATTTCCTTTGAAGATGCAAAGGCGCTGATTGACGAGGGAAAGCCTTATGTCGTCCGCTTAAAATCCCCCGGAAACGAAGAAAATAAAATCGTATTTGACGACTGCATAAAGGGTAAAATAGAAATGCCCGAAAACGATGAGGATTTCGTTATTTTAAAATCGGACGGAATACCCACCTACCATTTCGCCCACGCAATTGACGACCATTTAATGCGAACTACCCACGTTCTGCGCGGCGACGAATGGATTTCCTCTGTGCCTAAGCATATTCAGCTTTTTAAGCTATTAGGCTTTAAACCGCCGAAATACGGGCATATTTCCCCTATTATGAAGCTTGATAACGGCGCAAAACGCAAAATTTCAAAGCGCAAGGACCCCGAGGCGGCGGTGCATTTCTTTGCCGAGCAGGGGTATGACAGCGAGAGCGTTATTGAATATTTGATGACGATTGCCGCGTCGGACTTTGAGGACTGGCGCAGAGCAAACCCCGATAAATCCTATAAGGATTTTAAATTCAATCTTAAAAAAATGAGCGTTTCGGGAGCGCTTTTTGACTCGGACAAGCTAAACGACGTAAGCAAAACCTGCATTTCACGACTGTCGGGCGGCGAGGTCTACGAAAAGCTGACCGCTTGGGCAAAAGAGTTTGACGAAGATTTTTATAAAATTTTAACCGAAAAACCAGACTATACAAAGGCGGTGCTTTCAATCGACCGCGACGTTCCGAAGCCCCGCAAGGATATAGCAAAATGGAGCGAGGCAAAGGATTATTTTTCCTACTTTTTTGAGCCGCTTTATAATAACGATTTTGTTTTACCCGAAAACATTGACCCTGCGGACGCGAAAGCGTTTCTTACAAAGTACAAAAACGTTTATAACGAGTCGGACGACCGACAGCAGTGGTTTGACAGAATTAAGGCTATTGCGCCCGAAATCGGCTTTGCCGCAGAAACAAAGCAATACAAAGCCGAGCCGGACAAATATAAAGGGCACGCGGGAGACCTTAGCACAGTGCTGAGAATTGCCGTTACAGGACGGCGCAACACCCCCGACCTTTGCAGTATAATGCAGGTTTTAGGGCATGACAGATGTATTTCCAGAATAGAAAGTGCAATTAATACCTTATAAGAGGAGTTTTATTAATGTCAGACGAAATTAATAAAGAGGAATTAAACGCTTCCTCAAATTTCATACACGATTTTATCGACGAGGATTTAAAGGAAGGGGTATACAATCACGTCCAGACCCGCTTTCCGCCCGAGCCCAACGGTTATCTTCACATAGGCCATGCGAAGGCTATCTGCATTGACTTTTCCACCGCCGAAAAGTACGGGGGCAAATGCAATCTTCGCTTTGACGACACAAATCCCGTAAAGGAGGACGTGGAATATGTCGAGGCAATTGAAGAGGATATCAAATGGCTCGGCTTTAACTGGGACAATGTGTATTACGCCTCGGATTATTTCGATTTTCTTTACGAATGTGCTTTAAAGCTTATCGACAAGGGGCTTGCATATGTTGACGAAAGCTCCGCCGACGAGATACGTGAAATGCGCGGCACGCTGACTGAGCCGGGCAAGGAAAGCCCCTACCGCAACCGTCCTATCGAAGAAACAAAGGATTTATTCCGCCGCATGACCGACGGTGAGTTTGATAACGGCACCATGGTTCTGCGCGCGAAAATCGACATGACCTCTTCAAACCTTAATATGCGCG
>JAEDNG010000059.1 GCA_016302625.1 Clostridiaceae bacterium | reverse complement strand
CCTTGCGCCGCTATTTTGAGTGGCGCGGCTACAAGGTAACCTTTGTTCAGAACTTTACCGATATTGACGATAAGCTCATTAAAAGAGCAAATGAGGAAAGCACCACCGTGCCGGATATAGCCGAGCGTTATATAAAGGAATTCTGGACCGACGCAAAGGGGCTAAACGTAAGGGAAGCGACGGTTCATCCGCGCGCTACCGAGAATATACAGCAGATACAGGATATTATTTCTTCGCTTATGGAGAAGGGTTATGCCTATGAGTCAGGCGGCGACGTTTACTACCGCGCGACCAAGTTTAAGGACTACGGAAAGCTTTCTCACCAGCCGCTTGAGGATTTGGAGGCGGGGGCGAGAATTGACGTCACCGAAATCAAGGAAGACCCGATGGACTTCTGCCTTTGGAAGGGCGCAAAGCCGGGCGAGCCTTATTGGGACTCCCCTTGGGGCAAGGGCAGACCGGGCTGGCATATTGAGTGCTCGGCGATGGCGTGCCGCTACTTAGGCAAGACCATAGATATTCACTGCGGCGGTCTTGACCTTATCTTCCCACACCACGAAAATGAGATTGCCCAGAGCGAGGCTGCTAACGGCTGTGAGTTCGCGCATTACTGGATGCACAACGGATTTATCAATGTCGACAATCACAAGATGTCAAAATCGCTAAATAATTTTTTCACCGTCCGCGACGTGGCGGATAAATTCGGTTACGAGCCTATTCGCTATATGATGGTCTCAAGCCATTACAGAAGCCCGATTAATTACTCTGTAGAGGTTATAGAACAGGCGAAAAACTCGCTTGAAAGGCTTTATACCTGCCGTGAAAATATTGATTTTGCGCTTAAAAACTCCGCCGACGGCGGAGAGGTTCCCGCATTTGTCAAGCAGAGAAAAGAAGAATTTATCACCGCTATGGAGGACGACTTAAACACAGCCGACGCGCTTGCGGCGGTATTCAGCCTTGTGCGCGATATTAATACCGCAATTGCAAACGGAGCGGGCAAAGCGGCGTTAGAGGCTTTTGCGGATATGTTCGATCAGCTAACCGGCGTTTTAGGGTTGGTTTATAACCGCAAGCAAGAAACGCTTGACAGCGAGATAGAGGAGCTTATTGAAAAGCGCACCGCCGCCCGAAAGGCAAAGGATTTTAAAACCGCCGACGAAATTCGCGACAGGCTAAAGGAAATGGGAATTATATTAGAGGACACCCCGCAGGGCGTAAAATGGACGAGAAGCTAATAAAAAAAGAACCGCTCGGAAACGGCTTTTTTGTTTATGTTTCGCCGCGACATACCTTCGGGACAGACGCGGTGCTGTTAGCGGACTTTGCCTCGGCGCGAAAAAAGGATACTCTTGTAGATTTAGGTACGGGGTGCGGAATAATCCCGCTTTTATGCTTAAGGGACGGGAATTTAAAAAACGCGGTCGGGGTGGATATTTCCTGCGAGGCGGCGGCTTTAACGGAACGGACAAGCCGTGAGCTTAAAACCGATAATTTCACGGTTTTAAACAGCGATTTGAACGAGCTTAAGGGGAAGATAGCTTTCGGCTGTCACACCCTTGTCACCTGCAACCCGCCATATAAAGCCCCGAACGGAGGAATTAAAAACCCCGACGGAGTAAAGGCGACGGCGCGGCACGAGGTGGACTGTACGCTTCGCGATATAATTTCGGTTTCGGCGAGGCTCCTGCAGACAAGCGGCAGACTTTGTATGTGCCACAGACCCGAAAGACTGGCTGAACTTATGTCGCTTATGAGGGAGTACAAATTAGAGCCTAAGAGATTACGGCTTGTCTGCCAGCGAAAGGGAGAGGAGCCGTGGCTTGTGCTTGTAGAGGGCAAAAAGTGCGCGAATACGGGGCTTCGCACAGCGCCCACCCTTTATGTTGAGGAAAACGGAGAATTCTCGCCCGAAATGATAAAAATTTACGGCGCTTATAAGGAGGCGTACATTTAATGAGCGGAAAGCTTTATGTTGTCGGTACGCCGATAGGGAATTTAGAGGATTTTAGCCCCCGCGCCGTGCGGATTTTGGGTGAAGCCGACTTTATCGCCGCGGAGGACACGCGGGTAACGGTAAAGCTGCTTAATCATTTTGATATTAAAAAAGAAATGCTCTCCTATTATGAGCATAATAAAAATACTAAAGGAAATCTTATAATAGAACGCATTTTAAAGGGCGAAAGCTGTGCGCTGGTTTCAGACGCGGGTATGCCTGCAATTTCAGATCCGGGCGAGGATTTGGTAAGGCAAGCGCATGAGGCGGGGATTACGGTGGAATCCGTACCGGGTCCGAGCGCACTTGTTACCGCTCTTGCAATTTCTGGAATGGAGAGCGGCAGGTTTTGCTTTGAAGGCTTTTTATCGGTCAACAAAATCAGCCGAAAAAGGCATTTAGACGAGCTTAAAAGCGAAAGACGCACAATGATTTTTTACGAGGCGCCGCATAAGCTTAACGCCACCCTTAAGGATATGCAAAAGGCATTCGGCGACCGTAAAATTGCCCTTGTAAGGGAGCTTACAAAGATTCACGAAACGGTTTTTAATACCACCCTTTCGGGCGCGGCGGAGTATTACGCCGACAATCCGCCAAAGGGCGAATTTGTTTTAATAATTGAGGGAAAAAAAGAGGAAGAAGTTGAGCGGTACACCTTAGAGGACGCGGTAAGGCTTGCAAAAAAGCTGACTGATGAGGGGAAATCGACGTCGTCTGCCGCAAAGGAAGCGGCGGAAATTTCAGGAATAAAAAAAGGCGACATATATAAGGCGCTTATAGGATAATTTTAAAAACAGGTGTGGGTATGGAAAACAGTAACGATATTTTCGGATTTACAGGTGAAGACATATATTCCTCGTCAAGTGCGGCGGAATTTGAGGATATAGTGAGCGACAGCAAGCTGAAAGGAAAGCATTTCGCCAAAAAAAAGAGGGGAAACAGCTTTACAAAATGGTGGCGCAGCTGCAAAAAATGGCAGAAAGCCTTTATGATAAGCGCCGTTTCGCTGATTCTTGCCCTGTCAGTTGCGTTCGGCGTGCTTTTAAAGGTATTTGATTACAATTATAATAACATAACCGGAAAGCCCGAGGATTTGGGATTTGAAAGCGTTATCAACAAAAAGATAGTGAACGTGGCGCTTTTCGGAATTGACTCGCGCAAGGTCGATTCATTCAAAGGCCTTTCGGACAGTATAATGATATTAAGCCTTAATACCGAAACTAAAAAGGTAAAGGTAATCTCGGTGATGCGCGACAGCTTAGTTCCAATCACCTATAACGGTAAAACCACCTATGGCAAAATCAACAGCGCTTACAGTAAGGGCGGCCCTGAACTTGCGATAAAAACGCTTAACACGATATTCGGACTTGATATATCCGAATACGCGACGGTCAATTTTTACGGCATGGCGGATATTATAGACGCCGTCGGCGGTATCGATGTCAATCTTGTTGAAGGTGAGCTTAATGCCTACGGCTATGAAAACGGAAAAAAAATATACTGGGGCTTAAACGGCTGTATTACCGAGCAATGCGCATATATGGGTCTTGACCCCAATGACTACTATGTTAATGAGGCAGGGCTCCGGCACTTGAACGGCGTACAGGCGGTGGCATACGCGAGAATAAGGCACGCTGCGAATTTTGAGGGAACGAACGACGATTACGGCAGAACCGACCGTCAGCGCTATGTTATGGAACAGCTTTTTAACAAGGCGGTGACTTTAAGCAAATCGCAGTATGTAAAGCTTGCAAAATCGCTTATTCCTTGCAGTGAGACGTCGTTATCATATTCGCAGATTATGAGCCTCGCGGTAAATATTCTGCTCTCGTCTCCGACCTTTGAGCAGAGCCGTGTTCCGCTCACCGAGTATCAGATGGGCTCAAAAAGAGTAAGCGGATACGGTGACTGTATCTATTATGATTTGGACTATGCGGGCAAAATAATAAAGGCATTTATTTACGACGATATCCTCCCCGAGGATTATATAGAGATAAACGGTATCGAAAAAAACGACTGGTATGCAGGCAGGTATTCATCATCAAGCAAACCGTCGTCAAGCAAAACCCCGTCGTCTTCTTCGTCCTCTTCAAATATAAGTTCGTCGAGCGACAGTTCAGATACATCGTCAACCGACAGTACGGTATCCGAGAACCAAAGCTCCGATAATACAAGCACATCAGAACCGTCAAGCTCTGATAATTCCTCGGTTTCGGAACCGTCAGACAGTTCTTCTTCGTCAGGCACGCAGTCTCCTGCAACTCCGGAAACGTCGGAAACACCTTCTGACCCGGAAACCCCGCCCGCCGAAACGGAATAGGGGCAGTTCAAAAGGAGGAAAGCTATGCCCGAAAATATTTATCAGGCAATTTGGATTTTTTTAATATACGCCTTTTTGGGCTGGTGCACCGAGGTGGCTTTTGCGGCGGTTACTGAGGGAAGGTTTGTGAACCGCGGCTTTTTAAACGGCCCGGTCTGTCCTATTTACGGGGTGGGCATGCTTGTTGTCGTGACATTGCTTTGGGGATTAAGGCACAATCTGATTTTGCTTTTTTTAGGTTCCGCTGGACTTACAACCGCACTTGAATTTGCAACCGGCTGGATACTTGAAAAATTTTTTCACGATAAATGGTGGGACTATTCCGACAAGCCATTTAATGTAAAGGGGTACATATGCCTTGAATTCACCATTCTTTGGGGTCTTGCGGCGGCGTTTGTAGTCGGAGCGGTTCATCCGTTCATCTACATGATTATTACAAAGACTCCGTTTGTACTCGGAATAATACTAATGTCGGTTTGCCTTGCGGCTTTTATAACCGACCTTGTGATAACCGTTATCGCCCTTGCAAAGCTGCCTAAAAAGCTGAACGCAATGCTTGAGGCGGAAAAGGCGCTAAAAGCTATTTCCGATAAAATCGGGGAAAATATAAGCGAAAAAACGATTGCCGCAAAGGAAAAGGGAAGCGGGCTTATCGAAGAGAAAAAGCCGCAGCTTGAGGAACTTAAAGCGGAGTATGAAAAGAAAAAAGCTGAATTCAAAGAGGCGGTCGAAAGCCGCAGCCGTGTTCATACCAGAATATTAAAGGCTTTCCCGAATCTTAAAGAGGGAAGATATAAAGCGGTGTTTGACAGAATTTCAGATTTAAAAAGCCGCGTTTCGGAGAGGATAAAGGATGAAAAAGACGGAATGTGAGAGCTGTGCTAATTATGCTTATGATGAAGAAAGCGACTGTATGTACTGCGAAATAAATCTTGACGAGGACGAAATGCAGCGCTTTTTGCAGGGGCAGACATATAACTGTCCGTATTACGATTTTTATGACGAATACGGAATTGTGAGGAAACAAAATTAGGGGTAAGGGCTTATGTTTTACATATATCTTGTTCTCAGTGCGGCACTGATACCGATTCTTAATAATTTTTTTGATATTTTAAGGCAGCATTATTCATGGTGGCTGGTGCCTTTGCTTTTTATCGCTTTTTTTCTGGGGCTTGTGATTATTCATCTTATTATCACGGTAATTTGGATTTTTACAATCAGAACCGATAAGCCCGTTAAAAACAGAAAGCTGTTCAGACGGTGGGTAAATATTACTATTTCACTTTTAATGAAAATTGTAAGGGTAAAGGTAAACGCGATCGGAACCGAAAAAGTTCCCGAAAACGGCAGACTGTTATTCGTCTGTAATCATCAGCACGATTTTGACCCTGTAATGATTCTGTCGGTTTTCCCCGATTATGAAATAGGCTTTATCGGGAAAAAAGAAATTTATAAGACGATGCCGCTTATCGGCAGGGCGATGCACGGACTTTGCAGCTTGCCTATTGACCGTGAAAACAACCGCGAGGC
>JAEDNG010000058.1 GCA_016302625.1 Clostridiaceae bacterium | reverse complement strand
TTTTTTATCAGAGACTGGAGACTGAAATGCCTAAAGCTTTAAAAAAAGCATGGGATATAATTACAACAATTTTGGTTATTGCGGTTGTGGTTTTCGTAATTCTGCTTGCGGGCGTACGTTTGGTGGGACTTAAACCTTACGCAGTACTTTCAGGAAGTATGGAGCCGGAATATCCCGTCGGCTCGCTTCTCTATGTGAAAAATGTTGATACAAATAAGCTTAAGGTCGGCGACGATATCACCTTTATGCTTGATGAGGACACCCTGGCGACCCACAGAATTGTTGAAGTAGTCCCCGACGGGGAAGACTCCTCCGTTGTGCGCTTCAGAACCCAGGGTATTGCCAACGAATATGCGGACAGCGCTTTGGTTCACTCTAAAAACGTTGTCGGCAAACCTGTTTTCGACATTCCGTATTTCGGATATGTTTCTTCATATATCCAAAATCCGCCCGGTCTTTATATTGCGATTGCCGGGGGAGTAATTATTTTAGCTTTGGCTTTTTTGCCGGATTTATTTAAGGATAAACCTAAAAAAGCCGAAAGCTCCGGTGAAAACCCGGAAACTCATTTGGGGTAACGCCGATAAGGCTGCCTATATAAAAATATTTTTTTTAGGAGGTTTTTGTTATGAGAACAAAAACAAAAGCGCTTGTTACAGCATTATGCGCGGTGTTGCTCGTGGTTGCTTCGGTAATGGGAACAATGGCATACCTTACCTCGCAGGATACTGTAAAGAACACATTTACGGTCGGCAATGTAAAAATCACACTTGACGAAAAAGATGTTGATAAAGATCAAAATACAGCCGACAATGTCACTCTTCCAACCGGAGAAGTGCGCGATAAGGCGAATAAATATCACCTGATTCCGGGCAATACATATGTAAAAGACCCTACGGTTCATGTCGACGCAAACAGTGAGAGCTGCTGGTTGTTCGTTAAGCTTGAAAACGGGCTTAAAAATATCGTTGATACTAAGACTATCTAAGCTCAGATGGCCGAAAACGGCTGGACGGTTTTGGATGCGGCGAATAATATTTATGCATATAAAGATATCGTCGCTGCCGGCGCAAATAAAGTTGTGTTTGAAAGCTTCAAGCTTAAAGGTGATGCTGAGGTTGCAAGATATGCAAACGCAGATATAACCGTTACCGCATACGCCGTGCAGGCTGATAATTTTGCTACTGCCCAAGCCGCTTGGGCCGCCGCAAATTTCTGATTAATTAAATAGCGGATTAAACCGTTGTTTATAAAAAAATCGAAAAGGAGAAAACAGAATGAAAAAAAAGGCACTTGTTTCGGTTCTTTCTGTCGCTTTGGTACTCTGCTTTGCAGCGGGCGCTACCATTGCATGGCTCAAAGACCAGACGCAGGAAGTTAAAAACACGTTCACAGTCGGAGATGTCGATATCGCAATGTCCGAAACAGTCGGCGAAGAATTAAAAAATACAGACGATACAACAAGCGCAATTATAAACGATACCTACAAAATGGTTCCGGGCGCAACGCTTTCAAAAGACCCGAAAGTAATCGTAAATGCAGGTAGCGAGGCTTGCTGGTTGTTTGTAACAATCGACAAATCTGCTAACTTTGATGACTTTATGACTTTCGACGTGGCAGACGGCTGGACTTTGGTTGACGGCGAAACAAACGTATATTACCGTGAAGTTGCTGCGACCGGCGCTGTTGCGCAGACATTCCCCGTAATTAAAGATAATACCGTCAATGTAAAAACCGATGTAACTAAAGAAATGCTGAACTCACTTACATCAGACACATCGGGTACATCGTCCGTAAATGTCGGATATCCTACCCTTACATTCAAGGCATATGCTGTTCAGAAGGATTACCTTACAAAAGCGGACAGCTCCGCAGTTACAACAGCTGCCGACGCTTGGGCTCTTGCACAATAATTAAAGTATACGGAAAGGATTCTTAAGTCATGAAAAAGAAAATTATATCTTTATGCTTAGTTGCCGCTCTTGCGGTTGTAGCAATAGCAGGCACTTCTCTTGCATACTTTACAGATAAGGATGCAAAAACCAATACTTTTACACTCGGAAATGTTGACATTGAGCTTACCGAGAAAAATTGGGCAACTCCCGCTGCCGCTGTTCCCGATGTGGAATATGCTAAAGACCCGGTTGTCACAAATATCGGCGCAAACGACGCTTGGATTCGTGTTGACGTAACCCTGTCCGACGCTGCGGCGTTCACAGCTGCTGCTGCAAGACATCAGATTACCGACCTTGCAACAATCTTTGCAGACCACGATGAAACAAAGTGGACTCTTGCGGGCACGCCTGTTTATGATAAAGAAGCTGATACGCTTACATATTCGTATTATTACAATACCGTCCTTGCAGTCGACGCGTCAACAGAGCCTCTCTTTACCTCTGTTACAATCCCTGCCGTTTTTGACAACGACGATATGGAAGCAATCGGAGCTGATTTCACTATTGATGTAACCGCTCATGCGATTCAGACTGCGGATTCCTATTCAACAGTCGCGGGTGCTTTCGCAAATTACGGTGAATAATATAACTTTATAAATTTGCTTTCCTCCCTTTTCGGGAGGAGGGCATAAACGGACGCCTTGATGTTTTTATGTGAAGACGTCTGTTTATGTCCTTTTATAAAGGCTTTTATAATTCAACAATTTCTTAAGGGAAAGGAATGTTTATATGAAACGAAAGATTTTAGTCTGTGCTTTGATTATCGGGGTGCTTGCCGTATCGGCTTTAGGCACTCTGGCGTATTTCACTTCAGAGGACACGGCGACCAATGTCGTGACCGCGGGAAATGTGAAAATCGAGTTAAAGGAAAACGCTTTGTCGGAGGACGGAGAAACCCTTGTCCCCTTCGAAAACGACCAAATCGGTATTATGCCGGGAACCGAGGTTTCTAAAATCGTAACGGTCGAAAATACCGGAAATCAGCCCGCCTTTATCCGTATAAAGCTTGATAAAAACATTATTCTTGCCGAGGATAAGACCGGAGAGACCGACCTTTCCCTTATAACCTGCGACTTAAATCTTAAGGACTGGACCGAAAAGGACGGTTGGTATTATTATAATGCCGCTTTGCCGGCCGGCGAAGAAACCGTACCGATATTCACAAAGGTCAAGTTTGCCGACGAAATGAGCAATATGTATCAAAACAGCAAGGCGGAAATCAAGATTAATGCCGAGGCAGTTCAGTCGGCGAACAACGGAGACAGCGCGATAGGCGCCGCCGGCTGGCCGGAAACTGAGTAAGGAGTGGTGAAAATGAAAAAACAACTGATAAAAATAGTTTCCCTGCTTCTTGCGGCGGTTATGGTTATTTCATTTGCCCCAATTGTTTCAGCAAGCGGAAATCCGTCGGACGAATGGTTTAACCAGCATATCGTTGAAATTAATAAAACCGGATATTTTAATACTGATTCCGTGGATTTTTATAAAAATCCGGTACAGTCGCCTGATAATAAAATAACACTTTCCGGCGATGAGCTCCCCGAATCTTTCACGGTTCAGTATAAATTTATCCAGCTTGACGGAACTGCGTGGTATATTCTTGATGCCGAAAACTGGAGCAGTTATTCGGAATATTGCTATGTTTCGACGGAATATGTCGGTATTCCCCTTTCAAAGACCTTAACACGCTGTATTTATTCAGTCGGTGATAAGGTGACATGGAACTCAAGCTATGACGGCACCGGCTATACCCGGCTTTTTAATGAGGCATATGTTTCCGGTGATACTGCGGCGACCAATGCCGTTACTCTTTGGCGGGGTGAGGGCAGTGGCAAGGTACAAATGCCGACCGAGCTTACCGTAACCGCCGTAAAACCCGTAACGGATATAAACGGAACAACAATATATTACTATTATATCGACGGGGAGAACTGGCCTGAGAAATATGCAAATTTCCACTATACACAGTGGGGACTGATTGAGCTGTCCGAAACCGCCAATCTCTATGACGCATATTTGACCGATAATGATTCAAACGGCATAAGCATTCAGCTTTCCGTACCCGAGGGTGCTTTTGAAGTACCTTATCTTGCTTATGTTTCTCCTGTTTTTTCCGAAAGAGCGGATATTTGCGGCGCAATCAGGGATCAGCTGAATACTGACGGTGAAAACTTCACCTTGTTTGACACCTATTCCTATGATATTACCTTTACCGATAAAAGCGGAAATGAACTCACCCCCAAAAAGGAAATCGGAGTATTTTTCTGTTTTGATAACGGTTGTATCACCGTAAACGGTATGACTGATGAAATCCGCCTTTACCATATGGCGGAAACCGAGGACGGTATCACGGCGGAGCTTAAAGCAAAATCCGAAAGATATTGTACTGAAATAAATACGGATTCACAGGATTTCTCGGTTTATACAGTCGCCGCCGTCGGCGAGGACGATATTGTGAATTACTCCTTGACCGCAGCAGCTTATAACGAAACCGATAACGGTCTTGAAGTCAGCAAAGAAGTGTCGGAGCCTGACGCAAACGGACAGTATTGGCTGGATCTTGAGGCTTGGGCAACCGGCTCTGAAGTTACCACCACGGTAGATAAGGAAATACCGACCGATATCGTCTTGGTTCTCGACCAATCGGGGTCTATGGATGATGATTATTTAACCAGTTATTCACCTGTATATAGCAATGACCTCAATAAAAACAGTACGTATTATGTTAAAGGCAGATACTCATATACAGAAGTCGAATGGTGTAGCACCTGCAATGCTTGGACAGATGGTTGCTCGTGGTTTTTTGGGCATATCGCGGGCACAAAATACGTTCCGAAAGAATCCGAAAGTGATTCAACTTCCGGGCGCGTACAGTTTTACGAATACACAAGTGTCAGATATGACATCGCATTAAAAAATGCTGTCCAAAAGTTTGCCGACTCGGTACATGAAAAAGCCGCGGGTCCCGACGGCGATATTACCACAACAGAAGATAATATTAACCACCGTATTGCCGTTGTGGGCTTTGCTTCGGGAATGAAATATGATGGCACGAATTATAACTACAATAATACCGAGCTGTTTGTAGGCGGAACGCAGTACACCTATAATGCAGGAAGCAATAATAATGCAAATCATAAAAACAGCGCTCAAAGCCATTATATCGAGGCATTTCAGGACATGTCAACCACGGCGGGCTATAATAATGTAATAGCCTCAAAAAATGCCTTGTCAGCCAACGGCGGAACTGTAACAAATCTCGGTATTGAAATGGCTAACGGTATTTTTAATGCAAACCCAATAGCAGAAGGTGAAGACCGTAAACGCATCGTAATTCTATTTACTGACGGTACTCCGGGGTGGTCCGGTTACGACCAAGATATTGCAGATGAAGCTCTTGAACAAATCTATGACACTAAGACCACGTACGGTGCAACGGTTTATACCATAGGTATTTTTTCAGATGCAAACGCGGAAATAACCGTTTCAAGTGACGGTATGACTGCAAATATGGCTGCAAGTGACGTAACAAACCGCTTTATGCACTATCTTTCCTCCAACTATATGCCAACCGGCAATACAGCTCAAACTATGAGCAGTCCCGGAACAAAGTCCTTCCAAAAGGACTCAAGCGGCAAATATACCGGAGAAAGCTATTATCTTTCAGCAAAAGATACGAATACGCTAAACAGCATTTTTGAATCGATTTCAAGTAGCGTAACGTCCGGCGGAAGCTCTATAACGCTTGACAAAAACGCAGTGCTTAAAGATATTGTTTCACCTTACTTCGCTTTGCCTGAGGGAACGGACGCTTCAAAAATCGAGGTATATACCGAAGCTTACACAGCCCAAGACACATGGTCAAACAGAACCAAGTTCACCGAAGCAGAAGTTCAA
>JAEDNG010000057.1 GCA_016302625.1 Clostridiaceae bacterium | reverse complement strand
CTGCACCGTCTCCTGCACGGTAATTCCGTTGGGCTGTACCTGCCAGCCGTGATAGGCGGTGCCGTCATATGAAATTGTAAGTAATATTCTTTTCATTTACGGCACCCGGCCTTTAAAGAAGTATATTTAAAACAATAATCCCCGCGCAGATAAGCGCCGCCGCGCCGAACACCAAGAAATCTCGAGCGACCATATGCATCTGCTTCATGCGCGTTCTGCCCTCGCCGCCGTTATAACAGCGGCACTCCATAGCCTCGGCAAGCTCATATGCGCGCCGCACAGAGGATATAAGCAGCGGTATTAATATCGGTATAAGCGCCTTTACCCGCTCGGTTAGCTTTCCGTTTTCAAGGTCTGCGCCCCTCGCCTTTTGGGCGTTCATGATCTTTTCGGCTTCCTCGATAAGGGTCGGAATAAATCTTAGGGCTATCGTCATCATCATTGCAAGAGTATGCACCGCGTTTTTAAGCCCTATGAATTTCAGGGGACTTAAAAGCCTTTCTATCGCGTCGGTTAAATCGTTAGGCGTTGTAGTATAGGTAAGTGCGGAGCTTATAAATATAAGCAGGGTAATTCTCACCGCCATAAACACCGCGCGATATACTCCGTCAGTTGTAATAGAAAGCTTCCAGAAAGAAACCAGCACCTTGCCGCTCTCGCCGTAAAAAAGGTTTAACACCGCGGTAAAAAGCAATACCGGCAAAATCGCTTTCATATTTTTTAAATAGAGCTTTATCGGAATTTTCGATATAAGCATTATAAGCAGTACCGAAAGCACCGCGAAGCCCAAAGCAAACCCGTTTTTCGCAAGGAAAATGAAAACGATAAGCAGGATAAGCAGGATTATTTTAACTCTCGGGTCGGTTTTGTGGATAACCGAGCGGCTCTCGTAATACTGACCGAAGGTAATATCTCTAAGCATTGCCGCCACCTGCCTTTATCTGCTTTAAAACCTCTACGGCGCGGCTTACGGTAAACACATCGTCGGGAACGGGTATTCCGGCGTTTTGAAGCAGGTCAAACACCCTTGTTACAATAGGCACGTTAAGCCCGATTGCCCTTAGTTTGTCCCCGTTTTTAAAGACATTTTCCACCGTGTCGAACATTTCGAGCTTTCCCTTGTTCATAACGATAAGCTTGTCCGCAATAAGCGCCATATCCTCCATACTGTGGGAGATTATTATAACGGTAGCCCCGGTTGCCAAGCGGTATTCGTGAATAATGCTCATCACGTTTTCCCTGCCCTTCGGGTCAAGCCCTGCCGTCGGCTCGTCAAATACGATAACCTCGGGTTTCATTGCCATAACTCCGGCAATCGCAACCCTGCGCTTTTCGCCGCCCGATAAATCAAAGGGCGATTTTTCCAAATATTCGTCCTTAACGCCTATAATTTTGCAGGTTTCAAGCACTCTCTGCTTTAATTCGTCCCCCGAAAGTCCCATGTTTTTAGGACCGAAGGCTATATCGGCAAAAACCGTTTCTTCAAATAGCTGATATTCGGGATACTGGAAAACAAGCCCCACCTTTGAGCGGATTTTTCTTATCTCCTTAGGGTTGTCCCATATGTTTTCGCCGTCAATAAAAACCTCGCCGGCGGTAGGCTTTAAAAGCCCGTTTAAATGTTGCACAAGCGTTGACTTACCCGAACCCGTATGCCCGATAATACCTATTATTTCGCCTTTTTCCACGCTAAAGCTTACATCGCTTACCGCGTCATTGACAAACGGTGTATTTCCGCTGTAGGTATGGGTAAGATTTTTTACCTCTAAAACTGACAAATTCCTATTCCTCCGAATGAAGCGCCCTTATTATCTCGTCGGCTGCTTCTTTGATAGAAAGCGCGTGGGTGTCCACGTTAAATCCGTTTTTCTTTAAATTATACAAAAGCTCTGCGGTCTGCGGAACGTCAAGACCTACCTTTTTAAGCCTTTCAACGTCCGAAAAAATCACCTTGGGCTTATCGTCCGCTATAATCTCTCCGTCGTTCATCACAAGCACGCGGTCGGCGTTCTGCGCCTCCTCCATATAGTGGGTGATAAGCACCACGGTAATTCCCTTTTCTTTATTAAGCCTTATAAGGGTTTCGATTATCTCCGCCCTGCCCTTTGGGTCTAACATAGCGGTCGGCTCGTCAAGAACTAAACATTGAGGACTCATCGCGATAATTCCCGCAATTGCTATTCTCTGCTTTTGACCTCCCGAAAGCCTGTGGGGAGTAGAATCCTTATATTCGAGCATATCGACCGCTTTAAGCGCGTCATCAACACGTTCCTTTATCTCCTTGGGCGGCACTCCCAAATTTTCGGGGCCAAACGCAACGTCCTCCTCAACGATAGAGGCGATTATCTGATTGTCGGGGTTTTGGAAAACCATTCCGACCTTGCGCTTGACCTCAATCTCGTTCTGCTCGTCCTTTGTGTTTATTCCGTCCACAAAAATATCGCCCGAAGTAGGCTTATTAAGCCCGTTGAGCATTTTTGCAAGGGTAGATTTGCCTGAGCCGTTGTGACCGAGAATTACCGTAAAGCTGCCGCGCTCTATATTGAGGCTTAAATCCTTAACCGCGGTAACCGCGTTGTCCTCGTCCTTGTATTCATATGTTACGTTTTTTACACTGATTATACTGTCCATTTTACCTTGTCCAAATCGTAGTATTTCCTGCCGGCAGGCTTATTCCCTTATCGCTAACATACAGTCCTATTTCGTCGGTAGAAACCTCGCCGCCGCGGTTTTTTACAACATACCGCTTTACCATATAATTGAGTATTGTCGGCGAAAGCCCACCCGTATAGGAATTAAGGAAGAAAAACACCGCGTTATCCGATAACAGCTTTCCTGTTTCAGTAAGCAGTTCCGCTAACTGCTGTTCAAGCTTCCAGACCTCGCCGTCAGGCCCTCTGCCGTAAGAGGGCGGGTCCATTATCACCGCGTCATACTTATTGCCGCGCCTTATCTCCCGCTTTACAAACTTTAAGCAGTCGTCCACAAGCCAGCGCACGGGGGCTTCAATAAGACCGCTGGCATTGGCATTTTCCTTTGCCCACTGCACCATACCCTTTGAGGCGTCTACATGGGTGACCTTAGCCCCCGCCTTTAAGCAGGCAAGGGTCGCCGCTCCCGTGTAGGCGAAAAGGTTGAGTACTGAAAGCTGTCGGTTTTCCTTCTCAATCAGTTGCCTTGCAAAAGTCCAGTTGACCGCCTGCTCGGGAAAAAGCCCCGTGTGCTTAAAGCCCATGGGCTTTAAACGGAAGGTCAGCCCCTCGTAATTCACGCTCCAAACATCGGGTACCGGCTTTAAAACTTCCCAATGCCCTCCGCCGCTTTGCGACCGGTGATACACCGCGTTCGCGGTTTTCCAGCGGCTGTCCTTTCTTTCGCCCGACCAGATAATCTGCGGGTCGGGACGGACAAGTATAATATCCTTCCAGCGCTCAAGCCGTTCGCCCGAATCGGCGTCTATAAGCTCATAATCGTCAAAGCCCGTGACGGTTCTCATTTAAGCCTTCCCCTCAATAACCGCCGCCACGCTCTTTGCAAGGCGCTTTATCTCGGCGATATTTTCTCCCTCAAGCATTATGCGGATAAGGGGTTCCGTTCCCGATGCTCTTACTAAAATCCTGCCACGCTTGCCGAGGGTCTTTTTAACGTCTTCAATCGCATTGTTAATGTCTGCGTCGGTGTTAAGCTTTGCTTTAAGCTCGGGCGAGGCTTTGATGTTTACAAGAGTCTGTGGCATAACCGTCATGACAGAGGCAACCTCCGAAGCGGGCTTTCCGGTCTTTTTTAGAACCGACGCCAGCATCGCGCCCGACAACTGACCGTCGCCTGTTGTGGCAAAGCTTCTGAATATAATATGTCCCGACTGCTCGCCGCCTATCTGATAACCGTGCTTGACCATCTCCTCAAGCACATAACGGTCGCCGACCTTTGTTTCAAGCACCTTTATTCCGTTCTGCTCCGCAAAGCGCTTAAAGCCTAAGTTTGTCATAACCGTAACAACGGCGGTATCGTCCTTTAAAACGCCGCGGTTCTTCATATCAAGCGCGAAAACGGCTATCATACGGTCGCCGTCGATAAGCTTTCCGTTTTCGTCAACAGCAAGACACCTGTCGGAGTCGCCGTCGAACGCAAGTCCTAAATCAACCTCGTGACCGTTCACATAGTCTATAAGGTCATCCATATGGGTCGAGCCGCAGCGTGCGTTAATATTTACGCCGTTCGGGCTGTCGTGCATCATATGAACGTCCGCTCCGAGCCTTGTAAACAGCTTTTCGGCAGTATAGGAAGCACAGCCGTTCGCGCAGTCGATTGCGATTTTAAGCCCCGAAAGATCGCTGTTAACCGATTTTACAAGATGGTCGATATACAAATCAACATAATCGTAGCGCAGAAACACGCTTCCGACGTCGCCGCCCACGGGGAACTCGACAGGGCTCATATCGTCAAGCACCAGCGCCTCAATTTCCTCCTCCAAAGCGTCCGGCAGTTTAAAGCCGTTGCCGTCGAATATCTTTATACCGTTATATTCGCAGGGGTTGTGCGAGGCGGAAATCATAATTCCCGCGTCAGCCTCTCTGTCCTTTACCAAAAATGCGATAGCAGGTGTCGGCACAAAGCCTACAAGCACCACATCGGCGCCCACCGAGCAAAGCCCCGCCGCAAGCGCCATTTCAAGCATATTTGAGGAAACGCGGGTATCCTTGCCGATAAGCACCTTAGGCTTTTCGGTGGTCTTCTCGGTCAGCACATACGCCGCCGCTCTGCCTATATTTGTCGCAAGCTCGCAGGTGAGCTCTTTATTTGCAATACCTCTGGCTCCGTCTGTTCCGAATAATCTTCCCATTAAACATTATCTCCTTAAAATATTGATTGCTGAGCGGTGCTCTGACCGCTCCTCGGAATACCTAAATGGTCGTAGGCAAGTGCCGTTACGCACCTGCCGCGCGCCGTCCTTGTCAAAAAGCCGATCTGCATTAAATACGGCTCGTAAACGTCCTCTATGGTGACCGATTCCTCGCCGACCGCCGCCGCTAATGTATCAAGTCCGACAGGACCGCCCTGATAATTTGTAATAATGGTTGAAAGCATTTTGCGGTCAAAATCGTCAAGTCCCAATTCGTCTATCTCAAATCTCGCTAAAGCGGCGCGCGCCACCTTTTCGGTAATGTCGCCGTCAAACTCCACCTGCGCTATATCCCGCACCCGCTTTAAAAGGCGGTTTGCAATTCTCGGCGTTCCGCGCGAGCGGGAGGCTATCTCCAAAGCGCCGTCACGCTCTATCTCAATGCCGAGTATTCCCGCCGAACGGGTTATAATCTTCGCCAAATCCTCGGGCGAGTAAAGCTCCAGCCGCAGAAGCACGCCGAAACGGTCGCGAAGCGGCGCTGTAAGCTGTCCCGAGCGCGTTGTCGCGCCTACAAGGGTGAAATGCGGCACATCAAGCCTTATTGAGCGCGCCGAGGGGCCTTTGCCTAAAATTATATCAAGCGAAAAGTCCTCCATGGCGGGATAGAGAATTTCCTCGACATTGCGGGACAGGCGGTGTATTTCGTCGATAAACAGCACATCGCCCTCGTTGAGCGATGTGAGAATAGCCACTAAATCCCCCTGCTTTTCAATAGCCGGACCTGAAGTAACCCGCAGGTTTACTCCCATTTCCTTTGCGATTATGCCGGACAGGGTGGTCTTGCCAAGTCCCGGCGGGCCGTAAAGCAAAACATGGTCGAGCGATTCGTGACGGCCTAATGCCGCCTTAATATATATACTTAAATTTTCCTTAACCTTATCCTGCCCGATATACTCGTTAAGGGATTTCGGTCTGAGGCTCAATTCCGCCTCGTCCTCGGTGTAATTGTACTCGGGCGAGACTATGCGGTTTTCAAAATCCATTTCCTGCTCAATCAAGAATTATATCCTCCTTGCAAGGGTTTTAAGCGCCTGCTT
>JAEDNG010000056.1 GCA_016302625.1 Clostridiaceae bacterium | reverse complement strand
GTTCCCGGAACTCTGCCTGCGGATATTTACGGACAAATAATGAAAAGCCTTACAGGTAAAGGAATAGGCTTTGTTGTGGACGCCGAAAAGGATTTGCTTTTAAGCTCGCTTAAATATACTCCGTTTTTGGTAAAGCCCAACAGCGAGGAGCTGGGCGAAATATTCGGTGTCCGAATTGACAGCGAAAGCGACGCGTTTAAATACGCGAAAAAGCTTAAAGAACAGGGCGCTGTAAACGTGCTTGTTTCAATGGGCGCAAAGGGCGCGGCACTGCTTGATGAGCACGGTAAAGAGCATTTTATGAAGGCGGTTTCGGGAAAGGCCGTAAACACAACAGGAGCAGGGGACTCGATGGTCGCAGGCTTTATAGCGGGCTTTTCCGAAAGCGGCGATTATGACTATGCTCTGTCTCTCGGAACGGCGGCGGGAAGTGCTACGGCATTCAGCGAGGGCTTGGCGACTAAGGAACGAATTTACGAATTGCTAAAAAAGCTTCAGTAAAAAATTCCGTCGGTTTACGGACGTTTGGCAAATGACGCGTATTCGGACGGCGTAATACCGAACTGCTTTTTAAAACAGCGTGAAAAATAACTGATATCCGAAAAACCGCAGGCAGAGGATATTTCCGATATTTTAAGGTCGGTTTTTCGGATCATTCGCTGTGCTTTTTCCAGCCTTAAGATTTGAATATACATAACAGGAGTAAGACCGGTTACCGACTTAAACCGCCGGCAGAAATACGCCTCGCTGTAACCGAACATACGGCTTAAATCGTATGTGGACAGGGATTCGCAAAAGTGCTCTTCAATATAATCAATAACATTCCTAAGGCGCTCGTCGTAAGCCGCCGCGGCGGGATTTTCGGAAAGACAGTAACGGTATAAAAGACCTAAAAGCTCATATGTTTTTCCGATTACGACAAGGGAGAAAACAGCGTCCTTTGATGTCTGCTCATTTATAATTGAATGTAAAAGCTCCACGATAGCTTTGTTATCGGTTACGGGAACAAAATCGGTCTGCTGGTTAGCAATCGGCTTTAAATATTTTTCGGTTGCGACGGCGGAATTGTAAAATGCTGTCACGTCAAACATTACCGTACGGTAGCGAACGCCGTCTTTTCCGGAAGATCCTGTATGCGGTCTGCCCGGCGGAATTATTATAACCCGGTTTTTTTCGGCTGCAAGCTTATTATCGCCTATATGCACTGAAAGAGAACCCGAAAGCACAAGCAACAGCTCCATTCGTTCATGCCAGTGCGTGCTAAAGCAGAGACGGTTCGGCGGCATTATTGTCTCGTCAAGTATTTTAACGGCGCTGTCTCCGTAGAGTACAGGAGTCAGCTCCTTTTGATAATCAAGCGGCATAACAACACCTCTAAAGGTCAAAATCGTGATACAACATATCAAAATTATTCTATAAAAGCGATATGGTATATGTTATCATAAAAACGCAGTTAATGCAATAAATATTTGAGGTGATGCGTTTTGAAGATAGGCGTTTGCGTTAGTTTTGACAGTGTATCCGAAATGTCAAAAAAATTCAAATCCTTAAAGCAGGAGGGATTTGACAACTGCCAGCTTATTTCCTGGAATCCCGCGCTTTGGACAGATGAAAATCTTGAAATGATAAAAACACTTACAAATGAAAACGGTATAACGATTTCCGCATTTTGGTGCGGTTGGGAGGGTCCGTCCGTATGGGATTTTTATGACGGTCAGCTGACTTTGGGATTGGTTCCGCCGGAATACCGCGTTATGCGTATTAAGAATTTGTGCGACGGCGCGGATTTTGCGAAAAAGCTCGGAGTGGAAAATGTTGTTACTCATATGGGCTTTATTCCCGAAAACCCTAACGACCCGCAGTTCGCTCCTTTTTGCGTTGCGGTACGGACTGTCGCTCAGCATTTAAAGCAAAACGGTCAGTACCTTTTGTTTGAAACCGGTCAGGAGACCCCGGTTACAATGCTTCGCTGTTTTGAAACGGTGGGCTGTGACAATTTAGGCGTTAATCTTGATACCGCAAATGTTATCCTTTACGGAAAGGCAAATCCGGTTGATGCGCTTGATGTGTTCGGGAAATATGTACGTAATCTTCACGCGAAGGACGGATGCTATCCTACCAACGGTCACGATTTAGGAAAAGAGACCAGAATAGGGGACGGCAAGGTGGATTTCAAGGCGCTTTTCAAAAAGCTTCATGAGTTGGGGTATGACGGATATGTTACCATTGAGCGCGAAATATCCGGCGAACAGCAAACAGAGGATATTCGCCATGCTAAAAAGTATCTCGGCGATATAATAGATGAAATATACGGAGGTAAAGAACAATGTTAAAGGTTGCGCTTGTCGGTGTCGGCGGAATAAGCAGCGCGCATATCCCTGCGTGGGAAAGTATGGAAGAAACAGAGCTTGTCGCTCTTTGCGATATTCGTCCAGAGCAAATGGAAAAATATCCGGAAAAACGGCATTATACCGATTTTGATGAGATGCTCCAAAAGGAACAAATAGATATTCTCGATATTTGTCTGCCTACATATCTTCATGCCGATTTTGCGGTAAAGGCGATGGAAAAGGGAATAAACGTTATTTGCGAAAAGCCTGTTTCCTTAAATCGTGAGGACGTGGCGCGCGTTTACGGCACAGCTCAAAAGAACAATGTTAAATTCATGATAGCGCAGGTACTGCGCTTCTGGCCTGAATATGAAATTGTAAAAGATATTTATGATAAAAAGACATACGGTAAGCTTTTATCCGGCTCTATGACGCGTCTCGGCGGTTATCCGAAATGGAGCTGGGACGGCTGGATGATGGACGAAAAGCGAAGCGGTCTGGTACCTTTCGATTTGCATATCCATGACCTTGACTTTATGGTTTACTCTTTCGGAAAGCCGAAAAAGGTCACCGATTTCAGGGCAAAGCGCCCGGAGCAGGATTATATTAATGCGATTTACGAATTTGACGGGTTCTTCATAAGCTCCGAGGCTTCCTGGTATGCGTCCCCATATCCGTTCACAGTCGGATTTATGTTCCAGTTTGAAAACGCGGTTGTCGCGTGGGAAAAGGGCGAGATGAGAATATACGAAAAGAACGGTAAAATATGGAATCCGATTTCGGATAACAGCGGCAACGACACAGGGAATATCGGCCTGCCGCAAAGCGACGCTTATGCGAATGAAATACGCTATTTTACCGACTGCGTGAAAAATAACAAAAATCCCGATAAGGTAAAGCCCGACGAGCTTGAAACGGTAATAGATATTTTAAAATCATTATAAAAAAAGGACTGTTCCGCTTAAAACACGGGGCAGTTCGATTTTTACAAGTTTGATATTATTTGTAATAATTTGTAACGCTAATATTATATATTTTTTATGGGAGATGTGTTATAATAGCCTTGTAGGTGAAAAAGCCTGCAAGGATGAAAAACGGGAAGGATATTCAAGGTGAAATTTTTTAAGCAGACATCCAATATCATCTTCACATGCATTATTTTTGTGCTGGTTGGAGCGCTTTTGGCTTCGGTTGCCGTGATTAAGAAAAAGGACAGCTATATCGCCTCGGTTAAGGCTCAGATTGAGGAAAATCAAAGCAAAATTGAGGAAGCTGACGGCAAAATAGCGGAATTTGAGGCGCAAATCGCCGAAAAAGAAAAGGCCAATGCCGATATGCAGTCACAGCTTAAAAGCGCACAGGATGCGAAGAAGAAATTGGAGGACGAAAACGCGGAGCTTAAGAAGAAAATCGCTACGTTAAGCGCCGAAAAAGCCAAACAGGAAGCTATTACCGCCGTATCGCCGCAGGCCACCGCGCCTGACGGACGGCGGGTTTGCTATCTTACCTTTGATGACGGACCGTCGGCTAACACCCTTAAAATACTTGAAATTCTAAACAGATACAGAATTAAGGCAACCTTTTTTGTTATTAATTCAAATGATATAGGATACGTTAAAAATATTCACGACGCGGGACACACGGTCGGGCTTCACAGCGCTAGCCACGATTATTCCAAAATCTATTCAAGCACCGACGCGTATTTCGCGGATTTGCAGAAGCTTTCCGATATAGTCGAGGGTATCATCGGGGTTAGACCCACGGTTATGCGGTTTCCGGGCGGCAGCAGTAATCAGGTCAGCCGAAAATATTGCTATGGAATAATGACAAAGCTTGTAAAGCTCGTCGGGGACAAGGGATATTCCTATTTTGATTGGAATGTATCGTCTGAAGACGCGGTTTCCAATACTCCGAGCTACACTTTTATCAGAAACAACGTGCTTAACGGCGCGAAAAATAAAAATTCGGCATGTGTGCTGATGCACGATTCTTCGGTTAAAACCACGACGGTTCAGGCTCTGCCCGAAATTATCGAGGGACTTATGAAAATGGGATATTCCTTTGAGACGCTGACTCCCGAAACCTACGGCTACCATCACCGAAATCTTAACAATTAATTTTCTTGACAGTTTTATTAATTCATTATAAAATAGTGGGTATGTGAATACTCACTGTTTTTTATTTTGGAGTGATTTTTTGAACCGGCGGTATTTTGACATTCTTTCGCCGGTGCTTTCGTTTGTTTGTTTCGCCTCGGTTTTGGCAATGATAGCTCACGCGCTTGATTTTATAAGCTTTGCTCACGGCGAAAAAATCTTTATCGGAATACTTGTTGTAATCAGCGGATATTCCGCCGCCTGCTTTCGGTCGCTCGGTATTAACAACTTAGCCGCGCGGAAAAAAGTTATCGGAAAACGGCTGTTTTTGCTGTTTATTTTTTATATTGTTATGCTTATTGATTTTACGCTGATAGACGACGGTATGGGGCGGAATATTTTTAATATATTCAACTGGAACAGCACGGCTTTTGCCGATTATATAAACGATAGCACCAATCTTGTGCCGTTTGCGACGGTACGGCTTTTTATAAACGGATATTCAAACGGCAAGCTTACTCTGTTTGCCTGCTTTGAAAATATTATCGGAAATTTTGTTGCTTTCATGCCTTTGCCGTTTTTTACGGTATGCCTTTTCAGGCGCTTTAATAAATGGTACAGCGTCTTTATTACGGTGTTGCTTTCGGTCTTGCTTGTGGAGCTTTTGCAGTTCGTTTTTCTGACGGGAGCCAGCGATATTGACGACGTGATACTCAACGTGTCGGGCGCAATGACGTTTTACGGCTTTCTTAAAATAAAATGTATAAGCAAGGGGATTTCAAAAATCACATTTGGGGTGTGGGAAACAGTTGAAAACAAAAATTAATCTTCATATGCTTTTAATCCTGCTTGCGGCTTCTCTTTGGGGAACGGCGGGAATATTTGTAAGGACAATCGAAAAGTACAATATTTCGGAAATGCAGATTGTACTGCTCAGAGCCTTTTTTTCGGCGGTTATGGTAGGACTTTTAATGCTTTTTCGTGATAAAAGCCTTTTTAGAATAAAAGCGAAGGATAGCGTTATTTTCGCGGCGGCGGGCATTTTCAGCATAGTTATGTTTAACTTCTGCTATTATAAGACAATGGCGCTGACTTCTCTTTCGGTTGCAGCGGTTCTGCTTTATACCGCGCCGTTTTTTGTGGTGATAATGTCGGTCTTTTTGTTTAAACAGCCGCTTACCGTTAAAAAATGTGCGGCGTGCCTTACCGCGTTTATAGGTTGCTGTCTTGTGACGGGTGTTTTCAGTTCAGCACAGAGAATAGGCGCGGCGGCGCTGATATACGGGATACTGACAGGCTTCGGCTATTCGCTTTATACCGTTTTCAGCAAAATTTTGCTTGATAAGGGCTATCATTCGTTGACGATTACTTTTTACACCTTTGTTTTCGCGTTTTTTGTTTGTCTGCCGATTTCTGATATCGGCGGAATTTTCGGTGCGGTTAAGCAGTCGCCGATAGGTCTTTTGGTTGCGGTATTAATGGCGCTTATAAACACCGTGATACCGTATATACTTTATACCGCGGGTCTTGTAGGCGTTGACCAATCGGCGGCTCCGGTAATCGCAATGATAGAGCCGGTAGTGGCTACCCTTATCGGTGCGGCGTTTTATAATGAAAAAATTACCGTTACGGGAGTTTTGGGAATAATAATTGTGCTGATATCGGTGTTTATTCTCAATATTAAGGGGAGAAAATCGAATGTCAGGGCTTAAAATAACGGCGAATGCCAAAA